>NZ_LHSJ01000160.1:0-9573 GCF_001270295.1 Achromobacter sp. DMS1
CCTGGCCGGTCGCCCTCGCCGGTCGCCCTCGCCGGTCGCCCTCGCCGGTTGCACGATTTGCTAACCTAGGCATCCCCGCGTAGGCCGGCGTCCGCCCGGCGCGCGCCTGCCCCGCCCGCAGACGCTTGCAGCTTGATGCCGCGGGTTGCGAGGTAGTCATGATGTCCCCGTCCAGGCAAGAAGAAGCAATCGCCACCCTGCGCGAGCAGGGTTTCGTGGTGATGCGCGGTTTCGCGCGTCCCCACGAAGTGCAGGCCCTGCGCGCGCAGGCCGAGCGCCATCTGCGCGAGCGGATCGAACCCATCGAATACGAAGCCGACGTGCGCTATCCCGGCGCGCCGGCCTCGCGCCGGGCCGAAGGCGGCCACACCGCGCGCGCCTGCTCGACGCCTACGGCCGGGGGCCGCTGTTCGCGCGCTGGGCCACCGATGCGCGCGTCGGGGCGTGGCTGGCGGCCTGTTTCGGCGAAGCGCCGGTGCTCTCCACGGTGCACCACAACTGCGTCATGACCAAGCACCCGGCCTACGGCAGCCTCACCGGCTGGCACCAGGACGTGCGCTACTGGTCGTTCACCGAACCTTCCCTGGTGTCCTGCTGGCTGGCCCTGGGGCCGGAGCGGCGCGAGAACGGCGGGCTGTCGTTCATTCCTGGCTCGCACGCCGCCGCTTTCGAGGCGCGGCAATTCGACGAGCAGAAGTTTTTTCTGGACGACCTGCCCGAGAACGCGCCCTGGATCGCGCGCGGTCTGTCCCGAGCTGGAGGCGGGCGACGTGGTGTTCTTCCACTGCCGCACGCTGCATGCCGCGCAGGGCAACGCCAGCGGCCAGGTGAAGCTGTCGCTGGTGCACACCTACCATCCGCAGTCGTGCCGGCCGGTGCCGGGCACGCGCTCGGCCTCGCGTCCGGGGGTGCCGCTGGAGCCGGCGCCATAGCGTTCATGCCGATTGGAATCTGCTATTAATAATTGAACTACAATTAAAGTCAGCGCACTGCGCATGGTTGAGCCGGTCCTGGCATCGGCCCTGCGCGGTTTTCCGCGCCGCTGCCAGAACTCGAATAGGCTCTTCCCTGTGCGCAACCCACTCCCAGACGACACGGAAAAATCGCAGGCAACGGCCGAGTCCCGGTCTTCGCTTTTCGTGGGCTCGACCGAAAAAGCCTTCCAGGTGCTGCATGCGTTCGACGGGCCGAAGCGCCACATGACGCTGGCCGATATCGCCCGGGCCTCGGGCCTGGACCGCAGCGCCACACAGCGCCTGGTCTATACGCTGGAAACGCTGGGCTATCTGCGCCGCATCCCCGATACCCGCAATTACGGGCTGACGCCGAAGGTGCTGCAGTTTTCGTACAACTACGTGCGCGCCAACGAACTGATCGACAAGGCTTCGCCGTATCTGCTGGACATCAGCCGCACGTTGGGCGAGACGACCAACCTGCAGGAGCTCGATGGCCACGAGATCGTGTTCGTGGCGCGGTTTCCCGGCCATCACCTGGTCAATGTGGATATCGCGGTGGGCAGCAGGCTGCCCGCCTACTTCACGGCCTCGGGCACCGCGATTCTGTCGCGCTTGTCGGACGAACAGCGGCGCGAAATCCTGGCGCGGACGCGGCTGGAGCCCATTACGCCCCATACCGAAACCGATCCGGAGAAGCTGCTGACGCGCGTGCGGCGCGTGGCGGAGAAAGGCTACGCGATCATCGCGAACGAGACGGTGCTGGGAGACATCTCGGTGGCGGCGCCGGTCATCGATCATCGCGGGCTGGCGGCGGCCGCGATCAATATCTCCGTGCCCACGACGCGCTGGACGGTGGCGCGGGTCGAGGCGGAACTGGCGCCGCATGTGCAGGTGGCGGCCACCTCGATTTCCAAGTCCAAGTTTTCAGGGTATTCGAGATAGGAGGCCGCCGGGCCCCGCGCCGGCGCCGCGCTCAGGCAATCCCTTCGAACTCCTTGAGCAAGGGGATCAATTCCGCCCGCAGCGCCGCCCGCAGTCCATCCGCCGGCGCCACGAGGGGATCGAGCACTTCCGGCGCATCCACCCCGATCAAGTCCATCACCGATTTCATCGGCCCCGGGTTCGTCTCGGCGAAAGCCAGATTCATCAACGGGATCAGCCGGCGGTGCAGCGCCATGGACTCGCGCGTGCGTTCCTGGGCCCCCAGCTCGTAGACCTTGCGCCAGGCCGTGGGCAGCAGGCTGGCGGTGACCACGACGCCGCCTCGCGCGCCGGCGGCGAGATGGACGGGCAACAGCGTGTCTTCGCCGCTGAGCACCGCGAAGGACTCGTCCACGCCGGCCACGGTGCGCAGGAAATGGTACATGTCCGTGTTGCAGGCCTTCATGCCGATGATGTTCTCATGGCGCGAGAGTTCGTGCAGGACCTCCGGCGCGATGGCGATGCGGGTGCGGTACGGGATCTCATAGATCATCACGGGCAGCGGCGAGGCGTCCGCGTAGCGCAGGAAGTAATCGCGGATGCCGGCCTGCGTGGGCGTGGTGTAGTAGGGCGTCAGCACCATCAAGGCGTCGGCGCCGGCGTCGGCGAATGCCTGGCCGGCCTGCAGGGCATCGTGGAAGCCGGGGTCCAGCACGCCGGGGACGACCGGCACGCGGCCTTGCACGGCGTCGACCGTGAGCTTGCACATGCGCACGCGTTCGTCGCGCGCCAGGGCCCCGTATTCGCCGGTGCCGCCCAGCGGGACGATGCCGTCGATGCCTTGCTTGAGCAGGTAGGCGACCAGGGCCCGGGCGGCCGGGACGTTGATCGTGTCGTCGGCGTTGACGGGAGTGGGGATGGCGGGGAAGATTCCGCGCAGTCGGGTTGCGTTCAGCATGAATCGTGTCCTGAGAGATGAGACGGGCGCGGATCAGCCGGCCAGGCTGCGGCGCCGCAGCCGGTCGGCCAGCCAGATCAGCGTGGCGATAAAGAGGAAAAGGCAAGTGGAGACGGCCGCGATCACCGGGGAAATCTGCAAGGTCACCTCGTCCCAGAACTGCTTGGGCAGGGTGGCGTTCAGGCCGCCGGTTGCGAACAGCGCAATGGTCAGCTCGTCGAACGAGGTGGCGAATGCGAAGAGGAACGACGACATCAGCCCCGCTGCCAGGATGGGAAACGTGACGAACCGCAGCGTGGCCCACGGGCCCGCGCCCAGGCTCTGCGCCGCGAGGTCCAGGCGCGTGTCGTAGTTGCGCAGCACCGCCATCATGGTGATCACCACATAGGGCACGGCCACTACCGTATGCGCCAGGATCAGGCCGATGCTCGAACCCACCAGGCCGACCCGCGCAAAGAAATAGAACATGCCCACGGCGATGATCATGCGCGGCACCACGATGGGCGAGAGCACGAAGGCCAGCATGGCCGACTTGCCGCGCAGGTCGGCGCGCACCAGCAGGAAGGCGGCGGGCGTGCCGATCAGCATGGCCAGCAGGCCCGTGCCCACGCCGACGATAAGCGAACGGGTAATCGCCTGCATCCACACGGCGGAGGTGAACATCTGCTCATACCATTGCAGCGAGAAGCCCTTGGGCGGCCAGGTCAGGCCCGATCCGGAATCGAACGACAGCGGGATCATCAGGAAGGCGGGGGCGGCCAGGAAGGCCAGCACCAGCAGCACGATCCACCACAGCGTGCGTGACTGCCCCGTGCCCGACACCGAGCGCCGCAGCCGCCGGGGCAGCAGGTCGAACAGGCGGTCCGAGACGCCGGCCAGCAGCGTCAGCACGGCATCGCCGGCCCGGCGGCTCAGGCTGGCCCCGCCCGATGCGCGGACCCGGGCCGAGGCGGCGCCGGTCATCGTGGAGAGCCCCAGCACTTTGTCGTAGATGGCGAACACCGCCAGCACCACCACCAGCAACAGGACGGACACCGCGCCGGCGAACTCCCAGTTCATGGTCTGCTGGACCTGGTCGATGATGATTTGCGTGATCATCGTCTCCTTGCGCCCGCCCAGCAGCGCGGGCGTGATGAAAAAGCCGATGGCGGTCACGAACACCATGATGGCGGCCGCGGCCACGCCGGGCATCGACAGGGGGAAATAGATCTTCCAGAACGCCGTGCCGGGACGCGCGCCGAGGGTGGCGGCGGCGCGCGGCAGGTTGCGGTCGATGTTTTCCATGACCGACAGCATGGTCAGCACGGCCAGCGGCATCAGCGCATGCACCATGCCCACCAGCACGCTGCCGAAGTTGTAGAGCAGGTTGGCCGGCGCATCCAGGATGCCCAGCGCCTGCAGCAGTTGGTTCACCACGCCGTTGCGGCCCAGCAGCACCACCCAGGCGAAGGTGCGCACCAGGAAGCTGGTCCAGAACGACAGCAGCACCCAGAACAGCAGCGAGGTCTTGCGCCGGGCCGACAGGCCGGAGATCAGGTAGGCCACCGGATAGCCGGCGACTACGGAAAAGAACGTCGTCCACAGCGAGATCTTCAGCGTGATGAGCAGCACGTTCACGTAGACCGTCGACTGGAACAGCCGGTGGTATTGCGCCAGCGAGAAACCCTGGTCGCCGTGGAAACTCAGGAGCAGCAGTTGTCCCACCGGATAGATGAGCAGCGCCAGCAGCAGCGCCGCCAGGGGAGCGGCCATCAGGAAATGGCGGCGCCCCTGGCCGGCGCGCTTGCGGGAAGAGGCGGAGGAGGTCATGCGCTTACTCCGGGATGGCGACGGCATCGGCGGCCTGCCAGCCGACCGACAGGGACTGGCCGATGGCGTAGTGATCGGCATGGCGCCGGGTGGGGTAGGCCACCACGATGGGGGCGGCATCCGCCGCGCCCGTGTCCAGATAGAGCTTGGTCAGGCTGCCGGTGACCATGACGTCCAGCAGCTTGCCCGTCAGCAGCGGGCCGCCGTCGCCGGCCTCGCGCACGCGCAGGTTCTGCGGACGCAGCATCAGGGTGACTTTCTGCCCCGCCTTGATGGGCGCGCCGTTGGACAGCGCCGGTCCGGTTATGCCGTGGCGTTCCAGCCTGACCGACAGCATGTCGCCGTCCACCGAGGCGACTTCGCCCCGCAGCAGATTCGATTCGCCGAGGAAGTCGGCCACGAACAGGGTGCGCGGACGGAAATACAGGTCGGCCGGAGTGCCCAGCTGCTCGATCGCGCCGCCGTTCATGAGGCAGATGCGGTCGGACATGGTCATGGCCTCTTCCTGGTCGTGCGTCACGTAGACGATGGTCGTGCCGAGCTCGCGGTGGATGCGCTTGATTTCCAGCTGCATCTGGTCGCGCAGTTTCTTGTCCAGCGCGCCCAGCGGTTCGTCCATGAGGATGATGGCGGGGCGGTAGACCATGCAGCGGGCCAGCGCGATGCGCTGCTGCTGGCCGCCGGAAAGCTCGCGCGGCAGGCGCGCCGCCACGTGCGGCAGGCGCACCATCTCCAGCGCGTCCATCGCGCGGCGCCGCGCCTCGGCCGCCGGCACTTTGCGCATCTTCAGCGGAAACGCGATGTTTTCCTCGATGGTCATGTGCGGGAACAATGCGTAGTTCTGGAACACCATGCCGATGTCGCGCTCGTACGGCGCGCCGTAGGTCACGTCGGCGCCGTCGATCAGCACGCGGCCCTCGTCGGGCCGGGCCAGGCCGGCGATCAGGCTGAGCAGGGTGGTCTTGCCAGAGCCGGAAGGGCCCAGCAGGGTCAGGAATTCGCCGCGAGCGACGTCCAGGTGCGTGGGCGCCAGGGCGACGAAGTCTCCATAGCGTTTGCCCAGGCCCGAGATTTGCAGATTGGAGGAAGACATGGCGTTCAGTCGGAAAGGAATTACTTCAGGACCCAGCTGTTGAAGCGCTCAAGCACGTCGCGCTGTTTTTCCAGCCAATAGGCGGCGTTAATGTGCAGGCCGGTCTTGATGTTGTCGGGGTGCGTAGGGCAATCGCGGGCCACGTCGGGCTTGATGTAGTCGAAGGCGGCCGGCTGCGTGACGCCGGCGGCGAAGTATTCGACCAGCGAGGCCTGGCGCTTGGGGTCGGAGGCGAACTTGATGAACTCGCGGCAGGCGTCGGCGTTCGGCGTGCCCTTGAGAATGGACCAGTTGTCGCAGCCCCAGATGTTCTGGTCCCACACGATCTGCACGGGCGCGCCATTGGCGATCGCGGACTGCGCGCGCGATACCCAGGTGGCGATCATGTCCACCTCGCCGGACCCCAGCATTTGCTCGACTTGCGCGCCGGTGTTCCACCACACTTCGACGGCGGGCTTGATCTTGTCCAGGCTGGCCAGCGCGCGGTCGATGTCGCAGGGGTAGACCTTGCCGGTGGGCACGCCGTCGGCCATCAGCGCTTCCTCGATGGTGTCGAACGGATGCTTGCGCAGGCCGCGCCGGCCGGGGATGTTCTTCACGTCCCAGAAATCCGCCCACGAGGCGGGCGCGCGCCGGCCCTTGAAGGCGTCGGCGCGATAGGCCAGCACCGTGGCATACACGTTGTTGCCCACGCCGTATGGCGACATGTACTGCCCGGGAATGGCGGCCACGACCGGATCGGATTCCAGGCCATGCTTTTCCAGGTACACCTTGCCGCCTTCGGTCAGCATCAGGATGGCGGGCTGGCTGATCTTGGCCATGTCCCAGGTGTAGTTGCCAGTCTCCACCATGCTGCGGATCTGCGCAGTGGGTTCGGCATTGGCCTGCACGCCCACCACCTGGATGCCGGTGGCTTCGGTAAAGGGCCGGTAGAACACGGCCCCGTAGGCCTTGCTGTAGATGCCGCCGTCGTCGCGCACGACGATGCGCTTGGAAGCCGCGCGCGAGGGCGTCCAGATCATGGGCAGGGCCAGGGCGGCCGCGCCGGCGGCCACCGTCTTGAGCGCATTGCGGCGCGAGGCGTTAAGGGAGGTCGGTTTCATGGAGGGCTCCTACGGGTCGAGAACGACGGCTCAGGGCAGCAAGCGGCCGGGGTTGAAAAGACGGTCGGGGTCGAAAGCCTGTTTCACAGCGCGCATCATTGCCAGTTCGACCGGCGACTTGTAGTGCGCCATTTCGGCCAGCGAGCTGCGGCCCACGCCGTGTTCCGCGCTGAACGTGCCGCCCAGCGCGTGGGCCGCGTCGTTGACGGCGCGCCGGATGGCGGCGGCCATGGCGTCGCGGTCGGGCAGGGCGTTCCAGGCATCGAAGCTGAAGAACGGAATGAAATGCACGTTGCCGTCGCCCAGGTGCGCCACAATCAGCACGGGCAGGCCCGGCACCAGCCGGTGCACCGCCTGCGTGGCTTCGTCGATGAAGCGCGGCACGGCGGACACGGGCACGGCGGTGTCGGTGGTGAGGCCCACGCCGGCCTTCTTATTGCCTTCGGACACGCTGTGGCGCACTTCCCAGAACGCGGCGCGCTGGGCGCCGTTGCTGGCGACGACCGCGTCCTGGAGCAGACCGAGCCCGGCGGCCTGCTCCAGGATCCGCAGCAGCAGGGCCTGGAGTCCGGCGTCGCCGCCCGTGTCGGACAGTTCCACCAGCACATGCCAGGGATGGACGCCGGCCAGCGGGTTCTTGCGGCCCGGCACGTGCGCCATCACCACGTCAAGCTGGTTGCGGTCGATCATCTCGAAGGCTGACAGGCGCGATCCGCAGGCGCGCTGGAACAGGTCCAGGATGCGCAGCGCGTCTTGCGGGCTGCCCGGCGCCAGCCAGGCCACGGCGTGGGCGGTGGGCAGGGGATGGAGCTTCAGCACGGCGGCCGTGACGATGCCCATCGTGCCTTCGGCCCCGATGAACAGGTGCTTGAGGTCGTAGCCCGTGTTGTTCTTGCGCAGCGCGGTCAGGCCGTTCCAGACGGCGCCGTCGGGCAGCACCACTTCCAGGCCGAGGATGTTGTCGCGCGTGTTGCCGTAGCGCAGCACGCCGGTGCCGCCGGCATTGGTGGCGATGGTGCCGCCGATCTGGCATGAGCCTTCCGCGCCCAGGCTGATCGGGTACAGCCGGCCCGCGGCCTCGGCCGCCTCCTGCACCGTGGCCAATATGCAGCCGGCCTCGACCTCCATCGTGTTGTTGGCGGCATCCAGGTTCCGGATGCGGCGCATGCGGGAGAGGTTGACGATGACGGGCGTCGGACCCTCGGCCGCCGGCACGGCGCCGCCGCACAGGCTGGTGTTGCCGCCCTGGGGCAATACGGGCACGCCGTGCGCGCGGCACAGGCGCACGACTTCCGACACTTGTCCCGTATCGCCGGGCAGCGCCACGCACAGCGCCGGGCCCTTGTACCGGCCCCGCCAGTCTTCGGTATAGCCAGCCAGGTCTGCCTCGGAATGAAGCAGGGCGTTTTCGCCCAGGGTCTGGGCCAGCGCGTTTCGCAGAGTCATGCCGTCGGTCATATCTGTGGTTCCGGAGGGGGCCCGGGCCATCGACTTCGCCCGAGCGCGTTCAGGCACAGCATACGATCGCTTGAATCGCTCTTCGATTTAAATAATCTTATTGCGATTAAATTTAGGGTATGTCCTAGCACATTGGCCGGGAGATTGCCGCCGGGCCGGCCGCGCGGGAAAGAAAAGCAGTGCGCCCGGTTGTTGTGATAAAAACAATCGAAATACAATTGAATCGCTCGTTATACGATTCAACAACCCAACGCACGGGGAAAGGGAAGGAACATGCTGCCCAATGTGATGGATTACCGGCGGCGCGCGCGGAAACGCCTGCCCCGGCTGGCGTTCGACTACCTGGAGGGCGGCGCAGAGGACGGCATCGCGATGGCGCGCAATGCCTCGGCGTATGCGGAACTCGAGTTCCGCCCCGATGTGCTGGTGGACGTGTCGGAATGCCGGCTGGAGACGCAGGTGCTTGGCGCCGCGTCGGCCATGCCTGCCATAGTCGGGCCGACCGGGTTGAACGGCCTGTTCTGGCCCGAGGCGGACATCCATCTGGCGCGCGCGGCGCACGAAGCCGGCCTGCCGTTTGTGCTGTCGACCGCTTCCACCTCCCTGCTCGAAGCGGTGCGCGCGGCCACGAGCGGCGAACTCTGGCTGCAGCTCTATGTGCAGCGCGACCGCCGCATCGCGGAGCATCTGATGGACCGCGCCTGGCGGAATGGCTACACCGTGCTCTTTCTTACCGTGGACGTGCCGGTGCACGGCAACCGCGATCACGACAAGCGCAATGGTTTCAAGCTGCCCTTGCGGCCGTCGCGCCGCCTGTTGCTGGACCTGGCCTCGCATCCGGGCTGGTGCTGGCGCATGCTGCGCCATGGCGGGCCGCAGTTGAAGAACCTGGCGGTCAGCGCCAACGCGCGCGAAAACATCACCGAACAGGCCGCGGTCCTCAGCCGCCAGATGGACTTGGCACTGACGTGGGAAGACCTCGCATGGCTGCGCCGCGCATGGCGCGGACGCATTGTCGTCAAGGGCATTCAGGGGCTGGCCGACGCGCGCCGCGCGCAGGCTTGCGGCATGGACGGCATCGTCCTGTCCAACCATGGCGGCCGGCAGCTGGAAAGCGCGCCCTGTCCGCTGGAAATCCTGCCGGAAGTCGCGGCGAGCCTGGGCAGGTCGCTCGAAATACTGGTGGACGGCGGCGTGCGCCGCGGCAGCGACATCGCCAAGGCCGCGGCGCTGGGCGCGCGCGCCGTGCTGCTGGGGCGCGCGCCCCTCTACGGG
>NZ_LHSJ01000161.1:0-9541 GCF_001270295.1 Achromobacter sp. DMS1
CCCCCATCTTCAAACAGGATTTCACGTGTCCCGCCCTACTTCTCTTACGCTTAGTTCCACATGCGCGATTTCGCCTACAGGGCTATCACCTGCTACGGCCGGGCTTTCCATCCCGTTCGACTATCGCACACGCTAAATCGTAAAGGCTCTTCCGATTTCGCTCGCCACTACTTTCGGAATCTCGGTTGATTTCTTTTCCTCGAGCTACTGAGATGTTTCAGTTCACCCGGTTCGCCTCCGCTGGCCTATGTATTCAGCCAGGGATACTGCTTGCGCAGTGGGTTTCCCCATTCGGACATCTGCGGATCAATGCTTGTTTGCCAGCTCCCCGCAGCTTTTCGCAGGCTACCACGTCCTTCTTCGCCTGTGATCGCCAAGGCATCCACCATATGCACTTAGTCGCTTGATCCTATAACGCTGTAGGCTATAGGACGCTGAGTATAGCGTTTGTGCCGTTCATAAGTTTCAAAGCAGCCCAGGGATCTCTCCCCAGTCTTGAGACTTGGAACAATATATGCAATCACAACCCGTACGCGCAGGCCGGCGCGACCGCGACGACGCCGAGCGGGCCATGCGCCGCCACCGGTACGAGAACGAGCCCGACGACATCCGGCGCGACCTGCGCGACCTGGTCCGCCAGCTCAACGAGCGCCTGAACGACGGCACCCGCGTGGCGCTCTCGCACGGTCCCACGCCGGAGATCTTCATTTCGCTGGCGCCCAATTCCGCCAGCGAGGACGTTCCGCGCCTGCGCGAATGGCTCGTGATCCCGCTCGAGCGCCTGGACCCGCCCGTGGCCATGCCGTTTGTCGCCGCCTGGCTGGGCGGGCTGGGCCTGCTGCTGCTGCTGGCGGTGGGCTTCTCGTGGCATATCACCCGCCCGCTCACGCGCCTGGCCGATGCCGCCGACCGCCTGGCGGCGGGCAGCCCCAGCGCGTGGAGCCATCCGGCCCGCACGAGACGCGGGCGCTGGGCGAGCGCTTCAACGCCATGCTCGACGCGCTGGCCGAATCCGATTCGGTGCGCCGCACCCTGCTCTCCGGCCTGCCCCACGATCTGAAGGGGCCGCTGTCGCGCATGTGGCTGCGGGTCGAGCTGGCCGACGACTCCGACCTCAAGGAAGGGCTGCGCACCGATCTGCGCGACATGCAGCACATGGTGGACCAGTTCATCGGTTTCGTGCGCGGCACGGACCCGGCCGCCTATCGCTATGCGCCCATGGCGCTGGGCGACTGGCTGGCCGAGCGCGTGGGCGCCTGGCAGGGCGCGGGCACCGACGTGCGGTTGCACATGGACGAAGAGCCGGGGCTCACGGTGCAGGCCGACGCGGTCGCGCTCGGGAGGCTGCTCGACAATCTCATCGGCAACGCGCTCAACCATGCCCGGCCGCCGGTCGAGATCCACCTGCGCCGCGAAGGCCGCGAGGCCGTGCTGGACGTGGCCGACCACGGGGAGGGCATCGCGCCCGAGCGCCGGCTCGAAGCCCTGCGCCCGTTCAGCCGGCTCGACGATGCCCGCACCCGCACCGGCAGCGTGGGCCTGGGCCTGGCGCTGGCCGAAGCCATCGCGCGCGCGCACGGCGGGTCGCTGGAGCTGCGCCAGGCCGAGTCCGGCGGGCTGTGCGTGCGCGTCCGCCTGCCGCTGGCCGAAAACTAGGGCCTGTACGCCCCGCCGGCCGCGCCCGTCCGGCGGGGCGCGCCGCGGCCCGCATTACGGTACGATGCTTGCTGCATTCATCATCGCCGTTCCCGCAACATGGCCATACAGTCCGATTCCCTCTCTACCCGCGCCGACACTGCCCGCATCGTGACGCCGCAACCGGTGTCGTCCAACGAGGAGTCCATCGAACGCGCCCTGCGCCCGAAGGCGCTGCAGGAGTACGTCGGCCAGCAGCGCGCGCGCGAGCAGCTTGAGATCTTCATCGCCGCCGCCCGCCAGCGCGGCGAGGCCCTGGACCACGTCCTGCTCTTCGGCCCGCCCGGGCTGGGCAAGACCACGCTGGCCCACATCATCGCGCACGAAATGGGGGTGCAGCTGCGCCAGACGTCCGGCCCGGTGCTGGAGCGCCCGGGCGACCTGGCCGCGCTGCTCACCAATCTCGAGAAGAACGACGTGCTGTTCATCGACGAGATTCACCGGCTGTCGCCGGTGGTCGAGGAAATTCTGTATCCGGCGCTGGAGGATTTCCAGATCGACATCCTCATCGGCGAAGGCCCGGCCGCGCGCAGCGTCAAGCTGGACCTGCAGCCCTTCACGCTGGTGGGCGCCACCACGCGCGCCGGCATGCTGACCAATCCGCTGCGCGACCGTTTCGGCATCGTCTCGCGCCTGGAGTTCTACGACGCTGCCGACCTGGGCCGCATCGTGACGCGCAGCGCGGGCCTGCTCAACGCCGCCATCACGCCCGAGGGCGCGGCCGAGGTCGCGCGCGCGCGCGCGGCACGCCGCGCATCGCCAACCGCCTGCTGCGCCGCGTGCGCGACTACGCGGAGGTCAAGGCGGGCGGCCTCATCGACGCCGATGTGGCGGGCCGGGCGCTTTCCATGCTGGAGGTGGACCCGCAGGGCCTGGACCTGATGGACCGCAAGCTGCTGGAAGCCATCGTCCACAAGTTCGACGGCGGGCCGGTGGGCGTGGACAGCCTGGCCGCCGCCATCGGCGAAGAGCGCGACACCATCGAGGACGTCATCGAGCCCTACCTGATCCAGCACGGCTACCTGCAGCGCACGCCGCGCGGCCGCACCGCCACGCTGACCACCTGGCGCCACCTGGGCCTCACGCCGCCCGCCGGCGCGGCCAGCGCGAGCGGCGACCTGTTCGGCAAGTAGGCCGTCCGCGCCGGCGCCAGGCGGGTTTATCATCGCAGGGTTTCCGTACCCGCGATTCAAGGACCGATCTCCATGCAGCAGCCCGAACTGCCTTCCTATGACGACGTCGTGCGCGCCAGCGAGCGCCTGGCCGGCAACGCGCATCGCACGCCGGTGCTCACCTCCGCCACGGCGAACGCCGTCGCCGGAGCGCAGGTCTTCTTCAAGTGCGAAAACTTCCAGCGCATGGGCGCCTTCAAGTTCCGCGGCGGCTACAACGCCATCGCGCGCCTGACGCCCGGTCAGCGCGCCGCCGGCGTGCTGACGTTCTCGTCCGGCAACCACGCGCAGGCCATCGCGCTGGCTTCGCGGCTGCAGGGCGTGCAGGCCACCATCATCATGCCCCTGGACGCGCCCGCGGCCAAGCGCGCCGCCACCGAAGGCTATGGCGGCAAGATCGTCACCTATGACCGCTACACGGAAGACCGCGAAGACATCGCGCGCCGCATCCAGGCCGAAACCGGCGCCACGCTGATCCCGCCCTACGACCACGCCGACGTGATCGCCGGCCAGGGCACGGCCGCCAAGGAGCTGTTCGAGGAAGTCGGCGAACTGGACTACCTGTTCGTCTGTCTGGGCGGCGGCGGCCTGCTGTCGGGTTCGGCGCTCTCGGCCTACGCCCTCAGCCCGCGCTGCCTGGTGTACGGCGTGGAGCCCGAGGCCGGCAACGACGGCCAGCAATCGCTGCGCAAAGGCGAAATCGTCCGAATCCAGGCGCCCAAGACCCTGGCCGACGGCGCCGCCACCACGCATCTCGGGCATCTCACCTTCCCGCTCATCCAGAAGTACGTGCGCGACATCGTCACGGTCAAGGACGAGCAGCTCGTCTCCACCATGAAGTTCTTCGCCGAGCGCATGAAGATGGTGGTGGAGCCCACCGGCTGCCTGGCCGCGTCGGCCGTGCTGCAGAACGTGGTGCCGGTGCGCGGTGCGCGGGTCGGCGTCATCATCAGCGGCGGCAACGTCGACCTGGCGTCCTACGCCCGCCTGCTGGCTTCCTAGACGCATACCAGGCGCGAGCGGCGCGCCGGCGCCGTCCGCGCTTGCGGTTGTCGTCCACGCAGGGCAGAATCGGGCTTGAATCCCGACGCACGAGAGGGGCTGCTACATGCGTATTCTTGTCATCGGCGGCACCGGCTTCATCGGCCGTCATCTGGTGGCGCGCCTGAGCGCCGGCCAGCATCAGGTTCTGGTTCCCTCCCGCCTCTACGCGCGGGGGCGCGACCTGCAACTCTTGCCCACCGTCACGGTGCTGGAGGCCGATGTCCAGGACGACGCCACGCTCGACCGCCTGGCCGAGGGCTGTGATGCGGTGGTCAATCTGGCGGGCATTCTGCATGGAAACAGCGGCCGGCCCTACGGATCCGACTTCGCCCGCGTGCATGTGCACCTGCCGCAGCGCCTGGCGGCAGCCTGCCGGCGTCAGGGCGTGCGGCGCATGTTGCACATGAGCGCGCTGGGCGCGGATTCCGGCGGTCCCAGCATGTACCAGCGTTCCAAGGGCGACGGCGAAGCCGCCGTCAAGCAGGAATTCGCCGACTGGAACCCGCAAGGCTGGACCATCTTCCGCCCCTCCGTGGTCTTCGGCCCCGACGACAAGTTCACCAACCGCTTCGCCCGCCTGGCCCGCTGCCTGCCGGCGCTGCCCTTGGCGGGCGCCGGCGCGCGCATGCAGCCGGTCTACGTGGGCGACGTGGTCAAGGCCATGGAAACCGCGTTGACCGATTCCCACGCGGGCGGCAAGACATACGAACTCGGCGGTCCGCAGGTCTACACGCTGGGCGAGATCGCGCGGCTGTGCGCGGCCTGGGGCGGCCATCCGCGCCCGGTGCTGCCGGTGCCCATGGGCCTGGGGCGCCTGCAGGCGCGGCTGTTCGAGTGCATGCCGGGAGAGCCGCTGATGTCGCGCGACAATCTCGACTCGCTGCGCACCGACAACGTCTGCGCCGGGCCCATCGCGCCGGAGCTGCGCGTGGTGCCCACCGGGCTGGAGGCGGTGGCGCCCGGCTACCTGCGCGGCGGCACGCCGCTGCGCTGAAACGCGCGGCCCTCGCCGGTCGCCCTCGCCGGTCGCCCTGGCCGGTCGCCCTCAGCGCACCAGGGCCTTGAGGGCGAGCTTGATGCCTTCCGACACGCCCACGCCTTCGGGCAGGTTCTTCAGGGCGGCGAGCGATTCCTTTTCCGAATAGCCCAGCGCCAGCAGCGCGTTCAGGATGTCCGACTGGCTGTCGGGCGCGGCATGGGGCGCGGCGCCGATGTCGGCGCCCAGCTTGCCGCGCATTTCCAGCAGCAGCCGTTCCGCGGTTTTCTTGCCGATGCCCGGCACGCGGGTCAGGCGGCCCGATTCCTGCTGCGTCACGGCCTGCGCCAGTTCGGCCACCGAGAGCCCCGACAGCACCGCGAGCGCGGTGCGCGCGCCGATGCCGCTGACCTTGATGAGCTCGCGGAACGCCCCGCGCTCGGCCGCGGTGCCGAAGCCATACAGGATGTGGGCGTCTTCGCGCACGGCGAGGTGGGTATAGAGCGTCACGCGCGCGCCCGTCTCGGGCAGCGCGTAGAGCGTGCTCATGGGCACGTCGATGTCATATCCCACGCCGTTGACGTCCACGCAGACGGTGGGCGGCAGTTTCTCGATCAGGGTTCCGGTAATGCGTCCGATCATGGCGGGTCCAGGCAGGGGAGGGGCCGCGGGCGCGGCGATGCCGCGATTCTATACAAAGCCGGGCGCCGGGGTTCCAGGGCGTGTTCGCCCTAGCCCACCAGGCGGCCGTTGCGCAGCCGCGTCCTGCCCGCCGCGCCCAGGCTGGCGCCCAGGCGTTCGAGCTTGCCCTGCAAGGGGCCCACGTGCGCGTGGCAGATGGCGCAGGCCAGCGCGTCGGCCGAGTCGGGCGCGGGCGCGCCGTCCAGCGACAGCAGGTGCTGCACCATCATCTGCACCTGTTCCTTGGCCGCGCGGCCCGTTCCCACCACGGCTTTCTTGATCTGCAGGGCGGTGTACTCGTGCACGTCCAGCGCGCTGTCGGCCAGCGCGCACAGGGCCGCGCCGCGGGCCTGGCCCAGCAGCAGGGTGGAAGCGGGGTTGGTGTTGAGAAAGACGATTTCGAGCGCGGCCACGTCGGGCCGCGTGTCGCGCGCCACCTGGCGCAGGTTGTCCAGGATGACCTTGAGCCGCTCCGGCAGCGGCAGCGCGGGCGGGACCACGATGGTCCCGCTGGCCACGTAGCGCAGCCGCATGCCGTCGGCATCGATCACGCCGAAGCCGGTGCGGCGCAGGCCGGGATCGATGCCGAGGACGCGCATCAGTGGCGGAAGTGGCGGGCGCCGGTCAGCACCATGGCGATGCCGTGCTCGTCGGCGGCGGCGATGACTTCGTCGTCGCGCACGCTGCCGCCGGGCTGGATCACGCAGCTCGCGCCGGCCGCCACCACCACGTCCAGGCCGTCGCGGAACGGGAAGAAAGCGTCCGAGGCCACGGCCGAGCCCTGCAGGGTCAGGCCGGCGTTCTCCGCCTTGATGGAGGCGATGCGGGCGGAGTCGATGCGGCTCATCTGGCCCGCGCCCACGCCCAGCGTCATGCCGCCGCCCGTGAACACGATGGCGTTGGACTTGACGTACTTGGCCACCTTCCAGGCGAACATGAGATCGTTCATTTCCTGCTCGGTGGGCTGGCGCCGGGTCACCACCTTCAGCGCATCGCGCGGCACGTTGTAGGCGTCCGGGCTCTGCACCAGCCAGCCGCCGCCCACGCGCTTGACGTCGAACGCGTTCTGGCCCGTGCCCATGGGCACTTCCAGCACGCGCACGTTCTTCTTGGCGGCCAGGATGGCCAGCGCCGCGCCGTCATAGGCCGGCGCGAGCAGCACTTCCAGGAACTGCGCGCTGACGGCTTCCGCCGTGGCGGCGTCCACGGGGCGGTTGAACGCGATAATGCCGCCGAAGGCCGAGGTGGGATCGGTCTTGAAGGCTTTCTGGTAGGCATCCAGCGTGTTCTCGCCCACGGCCACGCCGCAGGGGTTGGCGTGCTTGACGATCACGCAGGTCGGCGCCTCGAAGCTGCGCGCGCATTCCCAGGCCGCGTCGGCGTCGGCGATGTTGTTGTACGAAAGTTCCTTGCCCTGGAGCTGGCGGTAGTTGCCCAGCAGGCCGGCGTGACGCTCTCCGTCCACGTAGAAGGCGGCGGTCTGGTGCGGGTTTTCGCCATAGCGCAGCGCCTGCTGCTGCCTGACCTGGATGGTCAGCGTGCCCGGCCAGTCGTTGCGGGCGGGCGCGGCGTCCTGGGCGGGCTCGGGCTCGGCCAGGCTGCTCAGGTAGGCGGCGATGGCGCCGTCGTAGGCGGCGGTATGCGCGTACACCTTGGCCGCCAGCGCCAGGCGCAGGCCGTAGGAAGTCTTGCCGCCGTTGTCCATCTCGGCCAGCACGCGCGAGTAGTCGGCCGGGTCGATCACGACGGTCACGCCGCCGGCCTCGGTGCCGTGGTTCTTGGCGGCGGCGCGCAGCATGGCGGGGCCGCCGATGTCGATGTTCTCGACCGCGTCGGCAAACGTGCAGCCGGGCTTGGCGACGGTTTCGCGGAACGGGTACAGGTTGACCACCAGCATGTCGATGCGGTCGATGCCCGCCTGCTTGATGGTTTCCATGTGCTCAGCGCTGTCGCGGCGGGCCAGCAGGCCGCCATGGATCTTGGGGTGCAGCGTCTTGACGCGGCCGTCGAGGATTTCCGGCGAGCCGGTGTGGGCGGCCACTTCCGTCACGGCGAGGCCGGCGTCGGCCAGCAGGCGGGCGGTGCCTCCCGTGGAAAGCAGGCGCACGCCGCGCGCGGCCAGGGCGCGGGCGAATTCAACGATGCCGGTCTTGTCGGACACCGAGATCAGGGCGGTTTCGATTTTCATGATGGGGACGGAAGGAGGCGCGCGGGCCTTTCTCGTTCAGGTCGGATGGGAAATCGGAGGACGGCCGGAGCCGCCCGCGGAAAGCTATACCTGGATGTTGTGCGCCAGCAGCTTCTTGCGCAGCGTGTTGCGGGTGATGCCCAGCATTTCGGACGCCCGCGACTGGTTGCCGCCGGAGCGTTCCAGGGCCACTTCGAGCACCGGGCGCTCCACGCAGCGCATCACCATGTCCCACATGTCGTGGGGCTCGGATTCGCCCAAGTCTTCGAAATAGCGCTCCAGGCTGGCGCGCACGCATTCTTCCAGGACATCTTTCTTGCTCATGGGAGTACAGATATTTTTATGTTGGTGTTAGGCGGTTATGCCGCCAGCAGGGCGTTTGCGGCGGGCGCCGGATGAGTGCCGCCGCGCGTGATGCCGGACTGCCCGGCGCGCCCGCAGGGCGTCCGGGCCGTCCGCAGGGGGCCGGCCGGAGCCGGCCTCCTCTTGCAGGAGATCGAACCAGTCGGCCACGGCCCGCCACTGGTCGCGGGTGTTGTCGATCCGGTTCATGCGGGCGAGGAACGCGTCCGCGCCCGGCAGGCTTTCCAGGTACCAGCCTATGTGCTTGCGCGCCGTGCGCACGCCGGTGTGCTCGCCATAGAAGCGGTAGTGGTCGTCGAGATGTTCGAGCAGCAGCTCGCGCATTTCCGCATGGGTGGGCGGCGCCAGCGTCCGCCCGGTGCGCAGGTAGTGGTCGATCTCGCGGAAAATCCAGGGACGGCCTTGCGCGGCCCGGCCGATCATGACCGCATCGGCAGAAGTGTAATCCAGGACGCGCCGGGCTTTCTCGGGGGAATCGATGTCGCCGTTGGCGATCACGGGAATCCCGATCTCGGCCTTGACGGCGCGTATGGTGTCGTACTCGGCCTTGCCCGCGTACAGGTCGGCCCGGGTGCGGCCGTGCAGCGTCAGGGCGGCGATGCCGGCGTTCTCGGCCAGCCGGGCCACCCGCAACGCATTGCGGTTTTCGCGGTCCCAGCCGGTGCGGGTCTTGAGCGTGACCGGCACTCCCAGGGGGGCGCAGGCTTCGACCACCGCCTCCAGGATGCGCGCGATCAGGTCTTCGTGGCGCAGCAGCGCGGAGCCGGAGGCCACGTTGCACACCTTCTTGACCGGGCAGCCCATATTGATGTCGATGATCTTCGCGCCTTTGTGCGCATTGAACACGGCGGCTTCCGCCATCATCGCGGGGTCCGCTCCCGCGATCTGCACCGAAACGGGGGCGATCTCGCCGTCGTGGTTGAGGCGGCGCGAGGTTTTGACGCTGTCCCAGAGCCTGGGATTGCTCGCCGCCATTTCGGACACGGCGTAACCCGCCCCCAGTTTCTTGCAAAGCTGGCGGAAAGGACGGTCCGTCACGCCCGCCATGGGCGCGACCAGAACGTTGTTGGGGAGAGTCCACGGGCCGATGCGCATGCTCACATTTTAACCGCCTCGATCCAACCCTCTTTTTTACCGTGCCGGCGGCCTGGTAACAGCCGCGGCCGCCGGAGGGCGGCGGCCACCGCAAAGGGGGCCGTATCGGAAAGGGCCGTCAGGCGCGGAACCCTTGCAGCAGGTGGCGCGCGAGCGGCGCGCGCAGCCCGGCAGACAGATCCAGCGCCAGCAGCGCCAGCCCGCAGGCATGCTCCACCGGCGCCAGCCGGGTGGCGAAGACGCGCGGCATCAGGTCGGTGATGCCGGCGGTCAGGTAGCGGTCGAACTGGCGCGCGCCGGCGAATTCGTCCAGCGCAGGCGCGGGGC
>NZ_LHSJ01000161.1:9603-15221 GCF_001270295.1 Achromobacter sp. DMS1
GCCAGCGCCAGCATCCGGCGGTTGGCGCGCCGGGCGGCCGCGGCGACATGGGCCCCGTGGCCGTTGCGCTCAAGGATGGGCGCGCGGCGGAAATGGCCGGCGCCGCGGCGCAGCCGGGCCGCGGCGGAAAAGAAGGATTTCAGGTGTTTGAACATCGGAGTGCTCCGCTTGTCATTGGTGTTCTGGGAGACACTGACGGCCAGGCGCGGGCGAGCGCGGGCCGAACGCCGCCGCGGCCCTCGTGCGGGGGCCGGTGATCCGTCGCGTACGGGCGTGCGCAGGCGCCGGCGCAATGCAGCCGGTGTCCGGGTCGCGTCAAGGTCGCGCCGGGTGCGGAAACGGAAGGGGGAGCGGGGAGAGATGCCGGGACCGGCGCGCGGGGCGGCCAGCCGGATGCTCAGGCTGCGAATTCCGTACGGACCGGGATGACTATCCGGCCGGTCGGCTCGCAAGGAGAAGACGGGTCAGACAGCCACGCCGGGACCGCGCACTGGGCGCAATCGAGGGTCAGGGTCTAAGGCACTGGGCATGGTTTCGCTCCAGGAAGAAAAAACGAAAGCGCGGGGCTCAGGCCGCAGTGCGCGCGCCGCCGGCCATGCCTGCCGCCGCGCCGGCCCCGAAGCGCACGTGGCGCACGGCGGGATTGGCGCTGAGGCGGCGCGCCTGCGACATCAGTTCGCCGCGCAGCTCGGGCGGGCAGTTCACGGTAATGCAGGCCGAGGCCAGCTCGGTGTCGCGGCCGGTGTCGACCTGTACCCGGGCCACGTCGAGGCCCGCGGCGCTGAAATCGAGACAGATCTGCTTGCGCAGCGCGCCGATTTCGTCACGCGGGCAGACGACGGTCAGGCGAGAGGTGCCGCGACGGCGGCCTTGGGCGGCGTGGCGGTCCACGCCGGCGCGGCGCAGGAACAAATCAAAAAAACGCATAGCGACCTCCATTGCGAAAACGGGAAGCGAAATCGCGGTCATCCGCGCGCGCAACGGCCGCGCTTGCGCACGGGGCGCGCAAGCGGGCGCGGACGCTGCAACGAGCGGCGGTTCTGGCGTTAAGGCGTTGGGGAGTATCCCGTCAAGCCGCGGGGCTTGCGCTCAGGGGCCGGCGAGCGGAAGCTCGCGATTCGGACCTGGCTTGGGTGGGATGCGCCGCAACCTGCATGACAGGATGCGGCAGAGGGCGTTCTGCGTGGATCCTGTCAGGCAGCGATGTCGATGCAAGATCGACTACTGTCGCCGGAATCGGTATTCACGAAAACTGCTCCTGGGATTGAAAACGGATAAATTTTACGCGGGTTTGCCCGTACGGACAAGGGTTTGCCCGAACAACCCGCGCAATCGCCGGCGCCTCGCCGCTCAGGCGTGGAAATGCCACCCGAGGTAGACGGCGAACAGCGCGTAGAAGCCGCCGGCCGCCGACAGGGCCGGCACGCTCATGCCGGCGCGGCGGAAGCGCAGCCACAGCATGCCGATGGAAAACATGGTGACGAAACCCGCCGTCAGCAGCGGGCCGTCCAGCAGCCACGGGGTCAGGAAAATGCCCAGGGCGCTGGGAATGGTGGCCTGGATCATCATGGCGCCCGAAATATTGGCCAGCGCCAGCCGCTCCTTGCCCTGGCGCACCCAGATGAGCGCGTTCATGATTTCCGGCAGCTCGGTGGCGACGGGCGCCAGCAGCAGCGCCGCGACGTGCGGCGAGGCTCCCATGGCCACGCCGAGCAGCTCGATCTGGTTCACGAACACCCGCGAGGCGCCTGCGATGACGAGCAGGGCGAGCACGGTCTGGGTCACCGCCCAGCCCATGCTGGGGTCTTCGTCGCGCGGGCGCAGCTTGAGGGGTTCGAGGTCTTCGCAGTCCAGGCATTCGTCGTCGCGGCTCAGCTCGCGCTTGACGTAGAGCGCGTAGGTGCCCAGGAACAGCAGCCCCAGCCACGGCTTCCAGGCAAAGGCCAGCAGCCCCAGGCCCACCTTGGCCACGAAAATGCCCATGAACCATGCCTGATCGCGGGCCAGGCGCTGCTGGTCCGCGTTGATACAGGGCACGCCCGCCGCCTGCCCGTTGCGGCGGCGCCACAGGGCCAGCCCCACCACGGCGTAGGCCAGGGTCGCCAGCACCAGCGGGCCGCCCATGGCGGCGCCCACGCCGATGTCTTTTTGCTCCGGGGAAGTGCCGAACACCACGGCCATGAAAGTCACTGCGCTTTCGGGCAGCGCGGTGCCGAAGGCCGCCAGCACGGTGCCGGTGGCGGTGGCGCCCAGCTGGAAGCGGTGGCCGACCCATTCCACGCCGTTGACGAAGAACTCGCAGGCGAAATAGATGACGGCGGCGGACAGGAAAAACAGGAAGAGCGTGAGCAGCATATAGGCGAGCCGGACGAGCAGATACCCATGGCGCGACATCGCGGCTCGCCCGGCCAGGGTGAACGCGATGCGGCCAAAGGTCTCGCCGGGCTGCTCCATGCGCGGGCATGCCGCCTGCATGAATGCCGTCCGCGCCATGGGATCCAGGCTCTTGCTGCGCAAGGCCGAACCGCCAAGTCTGTTGACGCGGACTCCTTTGGGGGCAAAGGATGGCTACTCCCCAATGACAGAGGCGCGATTGTAGCAGCTTGAAAGCGCGTGTCCAGGTTTGCGCCGCGCCTCCGGCCCGGGCCGCGGCCGCCCTGCCGCGAGGCGATGACGGGTAAAGTAGTAGCGTCTCCCGCCACCTTCCGCGTGCCCGCCCATGAGCCTGCCTCCCTCCGACATCGCTCCCTTCGTCTCGCGCCGCCAGCGGCTCATGGCGCGCATGCGCGCCGAGGGCGGCGGCATCGCCATCCTGCCAACGGCGCCGGAAGCGTTCCGCAACCGCGACGCGGAGTATCCGTACCGGCACGACAGCGACTTCTTCTACCTCTCCGGATTCACGGAACCGCAGGCGTGGCTGGTGCTGGTCGCCGGCGCCGAAGACCGGGCGCTGCTCTTCTGCCGGCCGCGCCATGCCGAGCGCGAAATCTGGGAAGGCCGGCGTTTCGGTCCCGAGGCGGCGGCCGCGCATTTCGGCTTCGACGACGCCTACCCGGTGGACGCGCTGGACGAAGTGGTGCCGCCCCTGCTGCTCGACCAGCCGGTTCTGTACGGCCCGCTGGCCGAAGACCGCCGCACCGACGGACAAGTGATGCGCTGGATGGCGCGGGCGCGCGAATCCGCGCGCGGCGGGCGCAAGCCGCCCGAGCGCCTGGCGGACCTGCGGGCCATGCTGGCGGAAATGCGGCTGGTCAAGGACGCGAGCGAAATCGCGGCCATGCGCAAGGCGGCGAAGATCTCGGCGGGCGCCCATGCGCGCGCCATGCGCGCCGCCCGCCCCGGCATGCGCGAGTACGAACTCGAGGCCGAGCTGCTTTACGAATTCCGGCGCCACGGCGCCCAGTCGGTGGCCTACAACAGCATCGTGGCCGCCGGCGCCAACGCCTGCGTGCTGCACTACCCCGCGGGCGACGCGGTCATGCGCGACGGCGACCTAGTGCTCATCGACGCGGGCTGCGAGGTGGACAGCTACGCCAGCGACATCACGCGGACCTTCCCCGTCAACGGCCGCTACAGCGGCCCGCAGCGGGCGCTGTACGACCTGACGGTGGCGGCGCAGGAGGCGGCCGTCCGGGCCACCGCGCCCGGCCGCGGCTTCAACGAGGCGCACGAGGCGGCGGTGCGCGTGCTGGCCCAGGGCATGCTGGACCTGAAACTGCTCAGGGGCTCGCTGGACGGCGTCATCGAATCGGGCGAGTACAGCCGGTTCTACATGCACCGCACGGGGCACTGGCTCGGCCTGGACGTGCACGACGCGGGCGACTACCGCCTGCCGGGCGCCGGCGCGGACCGGCCCTGGCGCCCGCTGCAAACCGGCATGATGGTCACGATCGAGCCCGGCATCTACGTGCGGGCGGCCGACGACGTGCCCGAGGCGTACTGGAATATCGGCATCCGCACCGAGGACGACGCGCTGGTCACCGACGAGGGCTGCGAGCTCATCACCCGCGGCGTGCCCGTGCATGCCGGCGAAATCGAGGCCCTGATGCGCGAGTGACGCCCGCCCGCAAAAGCGCGGCTCAGAGCACGTACCCGTCCAGCCAGCCCATGGCCACCCAGACGTACACCACCACCATCGCGATCGCGAACATGGTGACGGTCGCCCCGATCAGGCAGGCCAGCAGGGCCACCAGCACCGGGCCCCAGCCGGTGCGGGACGGCCGGTCCAGGCCCGGGTTGTAGAGGCGGTCGAATTTCTCGTCGGACATGAGCGAAAACACCGCGCTTTCGACAAAGCCATCGATCACCGGAACGAAAACCAGGAAAAAGGCAGGGTTGTCGTACCAGACCGGATAGAAGCGGAAGGCGCAGAACAGGCAGACCGCCGAGAACGCGGTCACGGCCCAGGCGTGGCGGCGGCCCAGGTACCACCAGTGCGCGCCCAGGCCGCCGAGAAAGCAGGCCAGGAGGCCGACCGCCACCTTGCCGCGCGGACGGCGCGCGGCGGGGCCCGATAACGATGAAGAAACCTGAGCTTGCGTCATGTCGTCACGTCGTCATGTCGGTGGAAACGGGAATGAGGCGCAGCGGCGCCGTGCCATGGCGCCCGCAGGGGGGCGGCCCGCCGGGCGGACCCATTGTAGTGGCAGGCGCGGCGGGAGGGGGCGGGTAAAATCCGCCGCATGACTACGTCCGCCTTCGACATCGCGATTCTCGGCGCCGGCCCGGTGGGCCGGGTACTGGCTCTGATGCTGGCGCGCGAAGCGCCGGACCCGGCCCGCATCGCGCTCGTCCAGGGCGCCGCGCCGGGCCGTCCCGCCGGCGGCGGCGGACCCGCGCGTGCTGGCCATGAACCAGGGCAGCCGCGTGCTGCTGGAGTCGCTGCATGCGTGGCCCGAGCGCTCGGCGGATATCCGCCACATCCATGTGTCCCAGCGCGGCCGCCTGGGCCGCACCCTCATCCAGGCCGCCGATTTCGGCGTGCCGCAGCTGGGCAGCGTGGTGCCCTATGCGGGCCTGCACGCGCACCTCGAAGCGCGCGTGGCCGCCAGCGGCGTGACCGTGCTTTCGGGCCCGCCGGCGCGCATCGACGTCCAGGATGCCGACGGCATCGAAATCGTCCAGGGCGACTCGCGCCTGCGCTGCCGCGTGGCCGTGCAGTCCGACGGGGCGGGCGCGCCGGATGTCAGGCGCGAATACGGCCAGCACGCGGTGCTCGCCACCGTGCGCGCCGCCCTGCCCCGCCCGGGTTGGGCCTGGGAACGCTTCACCCCCGAAGGACCGCTGGCCCTGCTGCCGCATCCCCAGCAGGCCGACGCCTGTTCGGTGGTCTGGTGCAGCGCGCCGGCGCGCGCCGCCGAGCTGGCCGGGCTGGACGACGCGGCGTTTTCGCGGGCGCTCACGGAGGCTTTCGGCGACCGCCTCGGGCGGCTCCATGCCCTGGCGCCGCGCCATGTGTTTCCGCTGGCCCTGAGCGCGCGCCGCGCCCAGGTGCAGGGACGCACCGTCGCCATCGGCAATGCCGCCCAGACCCTGCATCCGGTGGCCGGCCAGGGCCTCAACCTGGGGCTGCGCGATGCCGCCCGCCTGGCGCAGGCGCTCGCTCCCTGGCTGCTGGC
>NZ_LHSJ01000162.1:0-4281 GCF_001270295.1 Achromobacter sp. DMS1
CCCGCGCGGGCGCGCGCACCCGCCGGCGGCGCGTGCCGTCGCGGATGCCTTGAAGCTGGCGAGGAATGATTCCATGAGCCTGCGCGCCTGCGTGTCGTGTGGTGTTAGTCCGCCGGCGGCATGCGCCGGCGCAATGGATTCGGATCGAGGCCGCAAGCATAGCCCGCGCGGGCGTTCGCGTCAGCCCCCGGGAATGCGCGGCGGCGCGAACGCGACTACGCCAGGCCGCCGCGGCGCGCCACCAGCGCGGCCATGACCGGATCGCCGCTTTCCTGCAGCCCCTGCGCCACGCCGCGGCGGTCGGCCGCCGGGCGGTTCTGGCTGACTTTCCACTTGCCTTCGATGCGCTCGATGGGAATTTCCACGCCCACGATGGCCCGCATCATGGCGTCCAGGAAATCGGCCGGCGCCTCGTCCACGCGCCAGGGCTGCGCACGGGCGCGCTCCTGCGCATCGGTCAGCGCTTCGAGATGCGAGCGCAGCCAGGCCGGGTCGTCGCGCAGCCGCGCGCGCCCCCACGCATGCACGGCCACGAAATTCCAGGTGGGCACCACCTTGTGCGTTGCGGCCTTGGAGGCGTACCAGGACGGCGTCACGTAGGCCTGCGGGCCATGGAACACCAGCAGGCATTCGGCGCCCGAGGCCAGCTCGGCCACCTGCGGATTCGCGCGCGCCATGTGCAGGCCGAGCACGCCCCGCCCCTCGTCCGCGCGCAGCAGACAGGGAATGTGATTGGCCATGAGACCGCCCGCGGCGGCGGTGGTCAGAACGGCGAGCGGATGGGCGCGGATGAATTCGTGCTGGACTTCCAGCGCATCTTCTCGAAAGGCGGACGGCAGGTACATGTGAGCGGATCAGCTGAGGGAAAGCCTCCACCATACTGCCATGCTGGCCCGATCAGAAGATCCATGTATCACACATTTCATGGAGCCACGAGATGCGCGCGAAACAACCGCGGCCGCGCCACACCGCCGCGCGCCGCGCAACCGCCCGCGCCGGCCACGCCCAGGCCTTTGTGTACATTGACGCCAACCCTGACTTACCTGCGGCGCTCGGCGGGTGTTACTGTTCCGCCTAAGCAAGGAGTACATGCAATGGATCAGAAGACCAAGCCCTGGGCCTTTCCCAAGGCGCACCCCGAGAACACCCCGCGCGGCGAGCGCAACCGCCAGGAATTCGACACGCAGGACACCGGCAAGCGGGCGGGCGATGCGCAGCAAGCGCACGCTACGGGGTCGCCCGCCGCGGGGCGCCCGCCGCGGGATCGCCTGCCGCAGGATCGCCTGCCGCAGGATCGCCCGCCGCAGGTTCGCCGGCTTCCGCCGGCAAGAAGCGCGCACGCAAGACGGCCGCCAAGACGGCGGCCGCGGTCGGGCGCACGCTTCATGATGCAGGGCCGGCCGCCGCGTCCGGCCATCGAGCCGCCTGCGGCCTGCGCCTTTTTCCGCGCCCCCTGAAGCCCCGCGCCTGCCCGCGCGGACGCGCTTTTCTCCTTCTTTCTTCGCCTGCGCCGGGCCATGCCGCCCGGCCGAACACTTGCGCCTGCCGCGCAGGCTCCGGCGCGGCCGCCTTGCAGGCCGCCCGGATGTAGACGCCCGAGCGCGGGCCGCCCGAACGCAGGCCGCCCGAACGCAGGCCGATCGAATGTGAATCGCCCGGACATGGGCCGACCGGGCGTGGGCCGACCGGGCGTGGGCGAGCGCCCGTCCGGCAAACTCCCTTCCAGCCGGCACAAAACATGTAAAAGAACGTTATTACCCAGAATTTTGGAATAATGCTTCCAAGAAAACCGGGTTTATCCTAGGTCAGAGACGGCGCACAATTCAGTCATCGGGAAACAAACAGCGAACCAAACAGCAACACATCCGGTTCGCGCCCAGATACAGACAACAGAGGAAATCATCATGAAAACCCTAGCCAGCGCCGCCCTGATCTCTCTTGCCGCCCTGAGCGCCAGCGCCTTCGCGTCGTCCAACGTCGAGCCGAACAACATCCCCTTCCAGGGCGTGTACGGCCAAGTCGAACCCGGCACCCCCAGCCGCGCCCAGGTCGTGCAGGAACTGCAGCAAGCCAAGGCCAATGGCCAATACACCTTCGGCGAACTCGACTACCCGCCCGCGCAAGCCCAGACCACCTCGCTGACCCGCGAACAAGTGCGCGAGGAACTGGCCAAGGCCAAGGCCAATGGCGAGTACACCTTCGGCGAACTCGACTACCCGCCCCACAACTGAGCGGCAGTCCGTACCGGTTGCAATACGCCGCGGCAGCAGCAAGCCGCGGCGGCAGTACCCGCAGTCGCAGTACCCCGTTGTTGAAGCACTTGCAGTAGTACCTGTAGTTGAAGCAGTTGCAGTTGAAGTTCTTGCAGTAGAAGTATCAGCAGTTCGCAGTCCCCGCCGCAGCAATGCCTGCGGCAGCATTCCCCGCAGTACGCAGAACGCCGGCGCGAGCCGGCGTTCTGTCGTTGCGCGGCCGCCGCCCGCTCAATGGCGGATCTCGGCCAGGAATTTCTGCGCCCGCGCGCTCTCCGCCCGGACAAAGAACGTCTCCGGCGGCGCGGTTTCCACGATGCGGCCACCGTCCATGAACCACACGGTGTCGGCCACTTCGCGCGCGAAACCCATTTCGCGCCCCGCCCTCACCCCGCCCGCATCTCCAGCGGCGTGCGCTGCAGGAAGCGCTCGAAGGCGGCCAGGAATGCCTGTTCGGCGGCGGTGAGCCGGCGCTGGCGGTGCCAGGCGAGGAACACGTCGATCTCGGCCACGGTATGGGTGGGCAACAGGCGCCGCACGTCGCCGGCCAGCAGGTCGTCGCGGATGAGATGCTCGGGCAGGCAGCTCAGGCCCAGGCCGGCGATGACCATGCGGCGGATTTCCTCCACGTAGGGCGAGGTGCCCACGATGCGGCCGGTGAATCCCTGCTGGTCGCGGAAGATGGTGAGGGGCGACAGCGTATCGCCGAGCTGATCGCTGGCGAAGCATACGAAGTTCTGGTCCAGCAGGTCTTCGACCCGCACATTGCGGCGCGAGAACAGCGGATGATGGCGCCCGCAGACCAGCACGTAGCGGTGGCGCAGAAAGAGGCGCCGCTCCAGGCTGTCGATGGCCTTGCGGCACAGGCACAGGCCGAGCCCGGGCACGCGCTTGCTCAGCGCGTCGAGGATGGCGGCGCTCTGCATTACGTCGACGTAGAACTCGACCTTGGGATAGCGGCGGTGGAACTGCGAGAGAAAGTCGTCGTAGGCCGCGCTCTGGATCTTGCTCATCACCAGCAGGCGCAGCGTGCCTGCGACCTCGTCTTCCTCGCGCGCGGCGGCCTCGTCGATGCGCGCCACCATGCCGTACATCTCGCGCGCCAGGCGGTAGATTTCCTCGCCCAGGCCGGTGAGGCGGAATTCGCCGCTGCGCCGGTGCAGCAGCACGCCGCCCACGGCGTCTTCCAGGCGCTTGAGCGCCTGGCTCACGGCCGGCTGGCTGAGGTGCAGCGCCTCGGCCGCGCGGCTCACGCCGCGTTCCTGGACCACGAACATGAAAGTGCGCAGCAGGTTCCAGTCCAGGCGCTCGGGAGCGAGCGGATGCGGCGGCTTCTTGGCGGCGGACGGGTTCGGCATGGCGTGGAAAACGGAAACGGCGGCCGCAGCCGCCGGGAGGGAAAAACGGCCCGAACCGCGGGCGCCGCGGGCCGGGATCAGGCCGTGGCGCGGGCCAGCCCCGAGAAAAAGCGCTCGGCGTTGTCTTCGAGGCCTTCGATATAGTAGCCGCCTTCCTGCACGATGAGGGTCGGCAGGCCGAGGCCGCCGACCGCGCGGCCCAGGCGCTCGAAGCCCTGGGAGCTGACCGCCACCATGGCCTGGGGGTCTTTTTCGAACACGTCGAAGCCCAGCGACAGCACGAGGGCGTCGGGCTGGAACAGCGCGATGGCGCGACGCGCCTGGTCCAGGCGCTCGAAGAACACCGATTCCGGCGATCCGTGCGGCATGGGCAGGTTGACGTTGAAGCCGTAGCCCTCGCCCGCGCCGCGCTCGTCCTCGAAGCCCGCGACCACCGGGTAGAAATTCTCCGGGTCGCCGTGGATGGAAACGTAGAGCACGTCGCTGCGCTCGTAGAAGATCTCCTGGATGCCCTGGCCGTGGTGCATGTCGGTGTCCAGGATGGCGACGCGCGGGTACTTGCGCGTCAGCATCTGCGCCGCGATGGCGGCGTTGTTGAGGTAGCAGAAGCCGCCGGCCGCGTCGCGCCGCGCGTGATGGCCGGGCGGGCGGCACAGGGCGTAGGCCTGGCG
>NZ_LHSJ01000162.1:4444-13955 GCF_001270295.1 Achromobacter sp. DMS1
CGCGCGCCGCATCTCGCGGGAGCAGGGGAGGCCGCAACCGCCGGCAGCCCCGATGGGCGCGGCGCGCCCTGATTCCCCGCAACGCCGGCCCCGCTCGGGCGCCGGTCTTCCCCATTCCGGCCGCGAATGCGGCTTTTTTTCATTCGCGAAACCGTTTCCGCGATAACCGTTGACGCTCGAACAGGAGGTGGCCGTGCCGACGCTGGCGCTGGGCGCGTTCCTTCACGCATCCGGATGGCGATGGAGTTGCGCATCGATGTGAACCCTTCCCCGCAGGAAGTCGAAAAAGAACTGGAGGCGCTACGCGCGCGCATGAAGCGCCGCGGCGACCGCCTTTACGGATTGCCGCAGGCGGCCACCGACGTGCCGGGCCTGGTGCTGCGCTACCGCGAAGCCGACGGCGAGTACTACGTGTACGTGGTGGACGAGGCGCGCGACCGGGTCGCGGGCTACACCGTGTTCAACCGGCTGGTGGAAGTGGGCCGGCGCGCCGATCCTTACGTGCGCGCGCCGCATTCGAAATACGCCGCGCCGTACCAGCGCATGGGCTTGGCCACGGCGGTGTACCGCTGGGGGCTGGACGCGGGCCTGTGCCTCATGAGCGGCGCGCGCCAGTCCGAAGGGGCGCACGGGCTGTGGATGGCGCTGGCCCGGCACTACGAACTGGGCTATGTGGAGGTGCGGCGCAAGCGCCTCGCGTACCTGGGAAAGCACATCGACCCGGCGCGGCGCGCCGACCTGCACACCCGCATGGTGCTGCTGGGCAGGGGCTGGACGCTGCCCGGCTACATGGCCGCCACCGGCATGGCGCGGGCCGGATTTGCGCCCGCGCAACACTGATCCGGGAAATCCCCGAATCGTGCGCGTCGAGGGCGTCCCCGGAAAGCCGGCGATCGCGCCGCAAGCCGCATCTTTTCTGGCGCTCGGCGGCGCGGCCGCATGCGCGTCCCGGTTGTCCGACAAACGGGGACGCTTGCGTGAGAGCGACACAATGTTTCCATTTTGTGCCGGGGTTACAAAACATATCTGGACTGTCATGAAACCCGGGGTATGCTCGTTTTGGACTTTGAGGATTCCGAACGTGCTCCAGAACAACCTGATCTATAAGGGATACCGCCTCACGGCCAGGGTTTTCCGCGGCGCCGCCGATGGGCTCGAAGCGCCTCCCAGCGGTCCCACTTTCGTTGCGTCCATTACCGTGGCCCAGGCGGCCGCGCAGGAAGAGGGCGAAGAATACGCCGTGCCCAGGTTCGCCGAAGGCGGTTTCGTCTACAGCCCGCGCGAAGCGGTGCATGCGGCCATCGTGCATGGCCGCGAGATCGTCGACGGCCTGACCGCTGCGGCCTCGTAGCGCCGCGCGGCCGTCCGCGCCGCCCTGCGCTATTGCGCGAAGACTTCGGCCCAGTCGCGGGTCTTGCCCAGCGTCTGCACCGTGGCCGATTGCTCCAGGATGGCGACCGCCTTCCTGAATTCCTCGGCCGGCGCGCCATCTTCCAGAATGACCATGCGCGAGTTGCGCGCATCGGCCATTTTCACGTCCGACATCTTGCCGTGCGTCTGGTAGACGTGGGTCCAGTCCATTTTCCTGCCCGCTTTCAGCGCGATGGGCTCGATATAGGTGAGCGCCGTGCTGCCGGCCGCGCGCACCGCGAAGGCGAAGTCGGCGGTATGGCCGCTGCTGCCCTTGGCGCGCGCGCCCTTGACCATGCGGTTGGCGCCCACGCCTTCGGCCAGCGCGCGTCCCACGCGTGCGCGAAAGCGCAGCTGGCTGAAGCGCGGCATCCATTTGGCGCACTGGAAAGACAGCGCCATGGCCAGTTTCATGGCGTCCCACACGGCGTCCTGCAGCTGCTCGCGCGGGCCGCTGGCGACGATGGCGCCGGACTTGTCGACATGCGCCAGGCTGACGCCCGGCGTTTCATTGAGGAGCTCGATGCGCTTGGGCCCCAGCTCGATGCCGAAGGCCGCCGCGTGCATGGCGCTCTCGCCGGCGTCGGTCAGGTGGAACGTGGCGTCGTCGGGGTAGGCGATGAAGAACGCGGCGTGCTGGCCGTCCAGCCCCAGCGTGGTGGGCGCGATGGCGCGCACCGCGCGCTCGCCGCCGGCAGCACGGTCCAGCCGGCCGCTTCCAGGAAGGTGCTCATAGAATCAATTCGATCTGGCGCCCCTTGAGGGGGTGCGCGAAGCCGCCGACCAGCGCCAGGTTGGCGCGGGGCAGGAAATAGTCCATCAGGGCGCCGATGGTCTGCAGCGCGGGCGTGACGGGCTCGGCATAGCCTTCGCCTTCGTCGGTCCAGAGATGTTCGTGGCTGCGGTCGGCCAGCGGCTTGCGGTAATGGGGCCGCCCCGAGCCCGCCAGGCTGGTGTGGAAGGCGTCGTCGGTATCCACGCCGTAGACCCGGTGCGGCCCGACGAACAGGCTGGCGCTGAACGCCTCCGACAGGAAGATCGTGGCCTGGCCGTAGACGTCGGTGCGGGCGGCGCGGTACGTGGCGCGGAAGAGGACGTCGTCGCGCACTTCGCCCTTGATCCTGCATGGGCTACAGAACTCCATCCATTGCGCATTGCCGGCGGCGGGCCGGGGCGTCCAGGAAACCGGGCGCGCGGTCTCCTTCGGTTCGGCAAGAATCTCCCGCACCTCGTCGACGGTGATTAAGGGTTCGAACTTATTGGCCATGAAAAGGATCTGGATCTGGGAATGCGCACGCCGCCGCGCGCGCCTTGAAGGCGCGCGCGGCGGCGAGGGGGGCGTAATCTTACAAGATGCGCGGCCCGGGCCCGGCCGGGCTGTATGCATGTACAGCCGGCGCGGCGCCTGCGCGGTGGACGCTACAGCGAGCTGGCCGCGAAAGTGTCGCACTGGCGGATGTCGCCGCTCTTGAAGCCGCGTTCGAACCAGCGCACGCGCTGCGCCGAGGAGCCATGGGTGAACGTGTCGGGCACCACGTAGCCCTGCGTCTGCTTTTGCAGGCGGTCGTCGCCGATCGCGGTGGCCGCGTTCAGCGCTTCCTCGACGTCGCCGCTTTCGAGGATGTTGCGCGCCGAGTTGGCGCGCTGCGCCCACAGCCCCGCGAAACAGTCGGCCTGCAGCTCCAGCCGCACCGACAGGGCGTTGGCCTGCGACGGATTGCGGCGGCGCAGGTTGTCGACCTGGTCCGAGATGCCCAGCAGGTGCTGCACGTGGTGGCCCACCTCGTGCGCGATGACGTAGGCCTGGGCGAAATCGCCGGGCGCCTTGAAGCGGCTCCGCAGTTCGTCGAAGAAGGCCAGGTCGATGTACACCTTGCTGTCGCCGGGGCAGTAGAACGGCCCCATGGCGGCCTGGCCCGTGCCGCAGGCGGTGGGCGTGGCGCCGCGAAAGAGCACCAGCTTGGGCGGCGCGTACTGGCGGTTGAGATCCTGCTGGAACACGGCGGCCCAGGTGTCTTCGGTCTCGCCCAGCACCTTGGCGACGAAGCGCGCCTGCGGATCGTCGGCCGGCGGGCGCGTGGCCGGCACCTGCTCCTGGCTGACCGGGGGGCCTTCGGCCATCTGCAGCACGATGCGGGGGTCTACGCCGAAGTACATGGCCACGAGGGCCAGCACGATGGTGCCGATGCCGATGGTGCCGCGGCCGCCGAAGCGCGGGCCGCTCGCGCGGCGGTCTTCTACGTTGTCGCTTTCGCGCGAATCGTCGAGGCGCATGTCTGTTCTCCTGGGGGCATGGCGCAAGGCCCGTGCCGCGCGGCCGCCGGACGCGGCGGCCATCAAGAATGTTAGGATAAACCCATGGCACTCTATTTCTCCATCCATCCCGCGAATCCGCAAGCGCGCCTGCTCAAGCAGGCGGCGCACTGGCTGGAACGACGGCGGCCTGGTGGCCGTGCCCACCGACTCCAGCTACGCGGTGGTGGCCAGGCTCGACGACAAGGCCGCGGCCGACGGGCTGCGCCGGCTGCGCGGCCTGGACGAGCGCCACCATCTCACCCTGCTGTGCCGCGACCTCGCCGAGATCGGACACTTCGCGCGGGTGGACAACCGCCAGTACCGGCTGCTCAAGGCCGCCACGCCCGGGCCGTGGACCTTCATTCTCGAAGCCACCAAGGAAGTGCCGCGGCGCGTCTCGCACCCGTCGCGCAAGACCATCGGCATCCGCGTGCCCGACCACCCCGTCATCCAGGGGCTGCTCGAGCAGGTGGGCGAGCCGCTGCTTTCCACCACGCTCATCCCGAAGGACGAAACCGAGGCGCTGAACGACGCCGAGGTCATCCGCGAGCGCTACGATCACGATCTCGCCGCCATCATCGACGCGGGCGCCTGCCCGCAGTCTCCCACCACCGTCATCGACCTCACGGCCGAAGACCCGGTCATCGTGCGCGTGGGGCGGGGCGATCCCGCCACGCTGGGCCTCGCTTGACGCGTCGGGCCCCGTCCGTGCGCAGCAGGGCGTCGCGCCGCGGCGCTCCTCTACAATCCGGTTCGCCATGAACGACATCATCCAAACCATCGCCGTCTACGCGATCCCGGTGATTTTCGCCATCACCCTGCACGAGGCCGCGCACGGCTACGTGGCGCGCATGTTCGGCGATCCCACCGCGGCGCAGGCCGGGCGCATTACGCTGAACCCGGCCAAGCACATCGATCCGATCGGCACGCTGCTGGTGCCCGTGGCCATCCTGCTGGCGTCCAAGCTGCTGGGCAGTCCGGGCATGCTGTTCGGCTGGGCCAAGCCGGTGCCGGTGGACTTCGGCCGCCTGCGCCGGCCCAAGCAGGACATGCTGTGGGTGGCGCTGGCCGGGCCGGCCGCCAATCTGTTCATGGCCGTCCTGTGGGCGTTCTCGCTGCGCCTTTTCTTCGAGTCGGGACTGCAGGAAAGCTTCTGGTTCGAGATGGCGGTGGCGGGCGTGAACGTGAACCTGGTGCTCATGGCCCTGAACCTGCTGCCCATCCTGCCGCTGGATGGCGGGCGGGTGCTCTTCAGCCTGCTGCCCAACCGGCTGGCCTGGCAGTACTCGAAAATAGAGCCGTATGGCCTGGTGATCGTCATCGTGCTGCTGGTGACGGACGTGCTCTGGCTGCTGATGCAGCCGGTGCTGGCATTGGGAACGACTATCGTTCAGTGGTTTCTGTAGAGGCAGGCCGTTTTCCGTTAAACTCATCCGTTTGACAGATTCTGGCCCCGTGGCAATCCCGCCGAGGGGCGTTGGAGCCCTACCTTATGGCATCCCCTGCACCCGCCGCAGGCGTTAATTTCCAGGGCAGCATGGTGGCCCTCGTCACGCCCATGCAACCCGATGGCAGCCTCGATTACGCCGCCTACCGGTCGCTCATCGACTGGCACGTCCAGGAAGGCACCGATGCGCTCGTGGTGGTGGGCACCACCGGGGAGTCGCCCACGGTGTCCATGGAAGAGCACGCCGAGCTGATCCGCGTGGCCGTGGAGCATGCCGCCGGCCGCATCCCCGTGATCGCCGGCGTGGGGGCCAACTCCACCGACGAAGCCATCCACCTCGCCAACCACGCCAAGTCGGTGGGCGCGCAGGCCGGCCTGTCGGTGGTGCCGTACTACAACAAGCCTTCCCAGGAAGGCCTGTACCGGCATTTCCGCGCCATCGCCGAGGCCGTCGACCTGCCCACCATCCTGTACAACGTGCCCGGCCGCACCGTGGCCGACATGAGCAACGAAACCGTGCTGCGGCTGGCGCAGGTGCCGGGCATCATCGGCATCAAGGACGCCACGGGCGACATCGCCCGACCGGCCGCCTGCTGCTGCGCGAGGCGCCCGCCTCGTTCCAGGTGTTCAGCGGCGACGACCCCACGGCGGCCGCCCTGATCCTGCTGGGCGCGCGCGGCAACATCTCGGTCACCGCCAACGTGGCGCCGCGCCTCATGCGCGACCTGTGCGCCGCGGCCCTGGCGGGCGACGTGCCCAAGGTGCGTGAACTTAATCGCCGTCTCGCGCGTCTCAACAAAGCCTTGTTCGTCGAGGCCAATCCCATCCCCGTCAAGTGGGCGCTGGCCCAGATGGGCCGCAGCGCGCTGGGTTACCGGCTCCCGCTGGTCGAACTGGGGGCGCAGCACCACGACACCGTGCGCGGCGCGCTCCAGGAAGTCGGTCTGCTCTAAACACCATGAGGATACGTATGAAGAAACGTCATGCCGGCCTGTCGGCATTGATGGCCCTGACGCTGTTGGCCGGCTGCAGCGAGGTCAACCAGCTGCTGGGCAATGAGGAATCCATCGATTACAAGAGCGCCGTCAATCAACGCGGAGAACCGCTGAGCATTCCTCCCGACCTGACCCAGGCCGCCAACGATCCGCGCTACCGCGCGCCGGCGTCCGGCTCCACCACCTATTCGCAGTTCCAGCAGCAGGGCCAGCAGGTCGCCAGCGAGCCCAAGAACACCAACGTGCTGCCCTCGCGCACCGACATGCATGTCGAGCGCGACGGCGACCTGCGCTGGCTGGTCGTGGACCGCGCGCCCGAGGACGTGTTCCCGCGCATCGTGGACTTCTGGACCGAAAGCGGTTTCACCATCCAGACCAACAACCCGACCGCCGGCCTCATCGAGACCGACTGGGCGGAAAACCGCGCCAAGATCCCCGAAAGCTGGCTGCGCCAGGCCCTGGGCGCCGTGCTGGAAACGGCCTGGGACAGCGGCGAGCGCGAGAAATTCCGTACCCGCATCGAACGCGTCAACGGTCACACTGAAATCTACGTCAGCCACCGCCAGATGCTCGAGAAGCGCGTCGGCGCCGACGGCATGCAGGTGCAGTGGCAGAACGGCAAGGAAGACCCCGGCCTGAACGCCGCCATGCTCGCCCGCATGATGGTCTATCTGGGCAAGGACGTGGACAGCGCCCGCAAGCTGGTGCAGCAGGCCGAGGCCGCGCCGCAGAAGCCCGCCGTCCAGGAAGACGTGCGCGCGCAGGGCGCCATGCTGGTCGTGAACGAAACCTACGACCGCGCCTGGCGCCGTGTCGGCGTGGCGCTCGACAGCGGCGGCTTCGCCGTGGACGACCGCGACCGTTCCGCCGGCGACTACTTCGTCCGCTACGTCGATACCGATACGGGCCAGAAGATGGAAGAGCCGGGCTTTTTCAGCCGTCTCTTCTCCGGCGACAAGAAAGCCCAGGCCGCGCAGTACCGCATCCACCTGGTCGCACGGGGCGACCAGACCGAGGTGACGGTGCTCGACGCCAATGGCGGCCGCGACGGCAGCGCCACCGCCCAGCGCCTGCTCAGCGTGCTGAAAGACAAGATGTGATCGAAGGCCGCCCCGCTGCGGGCCCGGGCCGCGCATCGAAGCGCCGCTGCCAAGCCGCCCTTGCCGGGCGGCTTTTTCGTGGGCGGACGGCAGGCAAGCGGAGGCGTTTCAGCCGGGCGCGGCCGTGTTCGGGCAGAAAAGCCCCTCACGCCGCGCCCCGAGGGGGCGAGTTGTCTTGGGGCTGGGACGGTCCACCGGCGAAAAAAATGGCCCTGGCGGATGTGCCAGGGCCATTTTCGTCACGTTTGCACGCGGGGGTTCGCGTGGCGCCAAACGTGAAAACCGGGGTCCGATCAGGACGAAGGCGTGGTCGCGCCGCCAGGGGTGGTCGAACCGCCGCCCGGAGCGGGAGCGGGGGCCGGCGAGGACGGCGCGGGGGCGGTGGTCGCCGGGGCGGGAGTGCTGCCGGCGGGGGCCGCCGTGTCTTCCTTCTTGTTGCAGGCGCTCAGCGCAACGGCCAGCACCGACGCAATGACCAAGGTTTTGCTCATCATTTTTGGGACTCCTCTAGATGACGACTCGTGAAACCCCCAGGGGGAAACCAACTAAGGGGAAACCAGTAGTCAGGCTACAGGAAGCCGGCGGGGATGCCAGTGTGAAAGTTAAAAAGGTCGCATCAGAGCGGCAACAATCCTTTCAGCTACGTGTTAAGTATTTCTTCATGTGACCGCGCGCATAGACCTGATTGCCTTCTGTGCGAATAGGATACGCGCGCGTGTCCGGATACTACTCGGGCCGGTAATGCAGCCAGCCCGCGTCCAGCCAGTCGGCAAGCTGCGTGCGCGCGCTGTCGGACAGGCGCGCGCACAGCGGGCGGCGCAGGTCCAGCGCGCGCGCGTCGGCAAGCTTGCGCAGGGCCGGTTCGGCGGCGGCCCCGGCGGTTTCTCCGTTGATGAAAAGCTGCTTGCCGCGGTAGAGCATGCGGCTGCGGCGGTCGAGCTGTAGGCGTCCCTGCGCGGGCCACTGCGCCTCGATATCGGGCGGCTGGTCCGAAGGCGGGTCGAAGACCGCCGCGTTGCCGGGCTCGGTCAGCCAGCATCCCAGGAAGCGCGCGGCCAGGGCTTCGTCGAAGCGCAGCTTGTCCGCCGTTGCCAGCGTGGCCTCGATCAGCCCGTCGGGCACTTGCGCCGGGTGGTCCACCGCCGGCTGCCCGGGATCCCGGTACAGCCCGGACAGGCGCGGGCCGGGCAGCGGGGGATCGCCGTAGGGGCCGCCCAGCAGGCCCACCCGCGCCATGACCTGGTCGGCCGCGGCCTCGAGCAGCCCGCGGGCCAGATCCGCCTGCGAGGGCGCGCGAAAACCGATGGAGATGGTCATGCAGCCTCGCCCACCGCCACGCCGTCGTGCGGTCCTGCGGCGGCAGGTACAGCATGTCGCCCGGGGCGAGCACGGCGGTGTGCTCCGGCTCGAAGCGGCTGAGGATCTTCAGCGGCAGGCCGGGCTGCAGGCCGAGGTCTTTCTGCCGGCCGTAGCGCCACTCGCGCTCGCCGGCTGCCTGCAGCAGGAACACGTCGTAGCTGTCGAAGTGCGGCCCCACGCCGCCGCCGTGGCTGGCGATGCTGATCATCACGTCGTCCAGCCGCGCGTCGGGAATGAAGCGGAACTGCTGCATCAGCTCGGCCGCGGCGTCGCTGTGCAGGTCCACACCCTGCACCAGCAGCGTCCAGTCGCCCTCGTTGTCGCGCGGCAGGCGGGCAAAGGGGCCGTGCTCCATCCGCCATTCGCCGTTCTCGCGCCAGATCAGGCGCGATTCCACGTCGTCGCGGCGCGCCAGCTTCTTGACGGCGGCCAGCGTGAGCGGCGGCCGGAAACCGGGTATGGCCTGGCGGATCAGCAGCGGCTTGCGCTGCCAGTGGCGGCGCATGAAATCGTCGGGGCTGAGCCCGCCCAGCAGCGGCAGGGGGTGGTCGAGGTTCATTGGAGATGGGCCTTGAGGCGGTACAGCGCGTCGAGCGCTTCGCGGGGAGTGAGGCTGTCGGGATCGATGGCGGCGAGCGCTTCGCGCAGCTCGTCCAGGGCGGCCAGGGCGCTGGACTGCTCGGCATGCGCATCGGCCCTGGCGTCGGCCTCCGCGGCGGCGGCGAACAGGCCGAGCTGCGGCGTGGGCGCGCCCTGGGCTTCCAGGCGCGCCAGCTCGCGCGTGGGCCTGGCGGATCACCGCGGCCGGCACGCCGGCCCGCTGCGCCACCTGGATTCCGTAGCTGCGGCTGGCGGGGCCTTCGCGCACTTCGTGCAGGAACACGATGCCGCCGGCCGATTCGGCC
>NZ_LHSJ01000163.1:0-9502 GCF_001270295.1 Achromobacter sp. DMS1
CGGGTCATCGGGCACCCGCCGCGCCCGCATGGCGCTGGCGCTCAAGAACGATCTCAATCTCTATGCCTACCACCTGCCGCTGGACGCGCACCCCATCCTGGGCAACAACGCGCAGCTCGCGCGCGTGCTGGGCCTGGAGCCGCTGCGCGGCCAGGATGGCGCCCCGGCCACCTGCGGCCCCGACAACCTGGTCTGGCTGGGAAGCCCGGGCGAGGCCGGCACCCTGGGCGCGCTGGCGCGCCGCGTGCGCGAGCGCCTGGGACGCGACCGCTGGTGGTGGGCGACGAGGACATGCCCCTGGCCCGTGTGGCCTGGTGCACCGGCGGCGCCCAGGGCATGCTGGCCGACGCGGCCGACGCGGGCGCGCAAGCCTACATCACCGGCGAGGTGTCCGAATCCACCGTGCACCTGGCGCGCGAATCGGGCGTGGGCTTCATCGCGGCGGGCCACCACGCCACCGAACGCTACGGCGTGCAGGCGCTGGGCAATGCCGTGGCCGAGCGCTTCGGGGTGCGCGTGGAATTCGTGGACATCGACAACCCCGCCTGAGCCGGCGGGGCGGGAACGGCCATGAAAAAACGCCCCGAAGGGCGTTCTGGTTCATGGCTTCTTGAGCAGGTCGCGGATTTCGCGCAACAGCGCCACGTCTTCGGGCGGCGCGGCGGGAGCGGCCGCTTCCTCGGGCTTGGAGCGCGCCTTGTAGATCGCCTTCACCATCCAGAAAATCACGAACGCCAGCAGGATGAAGTTGATGATGATGGTGACGAAGTTGCCCCACGCGAACACGTTGGCGCCGGCCTTGGTGAGATCCGCGTAGGTCATGGGCCCGTTGTAGCCTTCGGGCATGGAAAGCACGAGGAACTTGTTGGAGAAGTCGACCGATCCGCCCAATATGAAGTTCACCAGCGGCATCACGATGTCTTTCACGAGCGAATCCACGATCTTGCCGAACGCCGCGCCGATGATGACGCCGACCGCCAGATCGATCGCATTTCCCTTGACCGCGAAATCGCGGAATTCCTTGATGAAACCACTTGCTTTGCTCATAAAACCACTCCCATCGTGATAGGCCCCTCAGGAGGCTGGCGCTATAATACGCGGTTGCTATGTTGTTACATTTTTCCGCTAAACCGATGCGGCAGCACTGATGCTACATGCAGAGCCGTCGCATCAACAAGGATAGGAAGATGAGTCAGGATACGCTGGTACACGATGATGACGGTGCGGTTGATCCAAATCTCCCGCCGGATCCTTCCCGACGTTTCTGGGTGACCACCGCCTGTGCCGTGGGCGGCGTAGCAGGTGTAGCAACGGCAGTGCCGTTCGTAAGCACGTTTTCTCCTTCGGACCGCGCCCGCGCCGCCGGCGCCCCGGTCGAAGTCGATATCTCCGACATTCCCGTCGGCGCCATGAAAACGGTGGAATGGCGGGGCAAGCCCGTCTGGATCATCCACCGCTCCCCGGAGCAGATCGCCGGCCTCAAGACGCAAGACCCCTACCTGGCCGATCCCGAATCCCAACGCCCCGGCTTCACTCCCAAATACGCCGAAAACGAAGGCCGGTCGCGCAAGCCCGACATCTTCGTCTGCGTGGGCATCTGTACCCACCTGGGCTGTTCGCCCACCCCGCACTTCGAAACCGGCGGCGCCAGCGGCATGGGCCCCAACTGGCAGGGCGGCTTCCTCTGTCCCTGCCACGGGTCCACGTTCGACCTGGCCGGCCGCGTCTACAAGAACAAGCCCGCTCCCGACAATCTCGAAGTTCCGCCGTACCAGTATCTGAGCGATACCCGCATCATCGTGGGCGTCGACGAAGAGAACAAGGCCTGACGCTCGCGTCGCGCTTGCTTTTTTCCCGAATTACGTAAGTACAACAAATACGCCACGTATTAGAGAGAAGGAGCCGTTACATGGCTGGCGAGAAAACCGTCGAGACAACAGGCCTGCTGGGCTGGCTGGACCGGCGCTTCCCGGTGACCTCCACCTGGAAAGCCCATCTGTCCGAATACTACGCGCCCAAGAATTTCAACTTCTGGTATTTCTTCGGCTCGCTGGCGCTGCTGGTGCTCGTGCTGCAGATCGTGACCGGCATCTTCCTGGTCATGCACTACAAGCCCGATGCCGAGCGCGCGTTCCAGTCGGTGGAATACATCATGCGCGAAGTGCCCTGGGGCTGGCTGGTGCGCTACATGCACTCCACCGGCGCGTCCATGTTCTTCGTGGTCGTGTACCTGCACATGCTGCGCGGGCTGCTCTACGGCTCGTACCGCAAGCCGCGCGAGCTGGTCTGGATCTTCGGCGTGGCCATCTTCCTCTGTCTGATGGCGGAAGCCTTCTTCGGCTACCTGCTGCCCTGGGGCCAGATGTCGTACTGGGGCGCGCAGGTCATCGTGAACCTGTTCTCGGCCATTCCGTTCATCGGGCCGGAGCTGTCCATCTGGATCCGCGGCGACTACGTCGTGTCCGACGCCACCCTCAACCGCTTCTTCGCCTTTCACGTCATCGCCATCCCGCTGGTGCTGGTGGGCCTGGTCGCGGCGCATATCGTGGCGCTGCATGAAGTCGGCTCCAACAACCCCGATGGCATCGAAATCAAGCAAGGCCCCAAGGACAAATACGGACGGCCGGTGGACGGCATCCCGTTCCATCCTTTCTACTCCGTGCACGACCTGATGGGCGTGGCCGGTTTCCTGCTGGTGTTCGCCTTCATCGTGTTCTTCGCGCCGGAGATGGGCGGGTACTTCCTGGAGTACAACAACTTCATCCCGGCCGACTCGCTCAAGACGCCGCCCCACATCGCGCCGGTGTGGTATTTCACCCCGTTCTACTCGATGCTGCGCGCCACCACCGACGAGTTCACGTGGGTGCTGGCGGGCGCCGCGGTGCTGGGCGCCATCGCGCTGCTGGTCAAGAGCCGGTTGAAAGGCTTCCTGCGCGTGGCCGTGCCCGGCATCCTCATCGTCGTGGCGGTGCTGCTGCGCGTGATCGACGCCAAGTTCTGGGGCGTGGTGGCCATGGGCGGCACCGTGGTCATCCTGTTCTTCCTGCCCTGGCTGGACCACTCGCCGGTCAAGTCCATCCGCTACCGTCCCACCTGGCACAAGTGGATCTACGGCATCTTCATGGTGAACTTCCTGGTGCTCGGCTACATCGGCACGCAGCCGCCGAGCCCGCCGCTGAACGTCACCTCGCAAGTCGGCACGCTGCTCTACCTGGCATTTTTCTTCCTGATGCCGGTCTGGAGCCGCCTGGGCACGTTCAAGCCCGTGCCCGACCGCGTCACGTTCCGCGCCCACTGAGCCCACCAGAGATAACGGACTACCCATGATCAAGAAGCTGATTGGCGCCGCGGCCCTGATGCTCGCGTGCGCCGCCACTTTCGCCGCCGAAGGCGGTTTCCCCCTCGAAAAGGCCCCCTACCGGGTCAACGACCTGGCCGCCCTGCAAAACGGGGCCAAGCTGTTCGTCAACTACTGTCTGAACTGCCACAGCGCCGGCTCGATGCGCTACAACAAGCTGCGCGACATCGGCCTGACCGACGAGCAGATCAAGCAGAACCTGCTCTTCACTGGCGAAAAGGTCGGCGACATGATGACCGTCGCCATGTCTTCCAAAGACGCCAAGCGCTGGTTCGGGACCACGCCGCCCGATCTCTCCGTGATCGCGCGGGCCAAATCCCAGAACGCCGGACCCTCGGGCGCCGACTACATCTATACTTACCTGCGCACGTTCTACCGCGACGCGTCCCGCCCCACCGGCTGGAACAACCTGGTCTTCCCCTCCGTGGGCATGCCGCACGCCCTCTGGGAACGCCAGGGCCCGCGCGAGCTCACCAAGGTGGCCATGCACGAGGTCGAGGGCAAGGATGGCGCTCCCGCTTCCTGGGAGCGCGTGACCACGGTGTACGATGCGCAGGGCTTCGCCACGGTCAAGACCGAACCCGTCGCCGGCTATCATGGTCATGCTACCGTCGAAACCCGATTTAAAGCCGCCAACCCGGCACAAACCGCAACATACGACAACGACGTCGCGGACCTGACCGCGTTCATGGCCTGGATGGCCGAACCCGTCCAGACCTTCCGCGTCCGGCTCGGCGTCGGCGTCATGTTGTTCCTGCTCTTGTTCTTCCTCGTCACGTGGCGCCTGAACGCCGCGTACTGGAAACACGTGCGCTAACCGCAAGCCCCGCCAGGCTCTGATCCGCCCCCGATTCTTTACCCGGGGAGGAATGGCGGACAGGGCTGTATGCCTGCCCCCGCCTGGCAATTGGGGCCAGCGCCTGCTAGATTAAGGCGCTGGCCTTTCGTTTTTCATACAAGGACTTACCGCCATGATGGTGCTCTACTCCGGAACCACGTGTCCGTTTTCGCAACGCTGCCGTTTCGTGTTGTTTGAAAAGGGCATGGATTTCGAGATCCGCGACATCGACCTGTACAACAAGCCCGAAGACATCTCGGTCATGAACCCGTACGGTCAGGTGCCGATTCTGGTCGAGCGCGACCTGGTTCTGTACGAGTCGAACATCATCAACGAGTACATCGACGAGCGCTTCCCGCATCCGCAGCTCATGCCCGCCGACCCGGTCATGCGCGCGCGCACCCGCCTGTTCCTCTACAACTTCGAGAAGGAACTCTTCGTCCACGTCTCCACGCTCGAAGACCGCAGCGCCAAACCCGACGAGAAGAAGCTCGCCAACGCCCGCCAGAACATCCGCGACCGCCTGGCCCAGCTCGCCCCCATGCTGCTGAAAAACAAGTACATGCTGGGCGAGGAGTTCTCCATGCTGGACGTGGCCGTGGCCCCGCTGCTCTGGCGCCTGGACCACTATGGCATCGAACTGCCGAAGAACGCGGCGCCCCTGCAAAAATACGCCGAACGCATCTTCTCGCGCCCGGCCTACATCGAAGCGCTGACGCCTTCGGAAAAAGTGATGCGTCGCTAAGGTTTGCAGCGTCATGGGTGAAACCTCTACCAAGCCGTACCTGATCCGCGCCCTGCACGAGTGGTGCACCGACAACGGCTACACGCCATACATCACCGTGCAGGTCGACGAGCACACCGTCGTGCCGGCCGCGCACGTGCGCGATGGCCAGATCACGCTCAACGTCGGCGCGCTGGCCACCAACCGCCTGGTGCTGGGCAACGAATTCATCGAATTCCAGGCCCGCTTCAGCGGCGTGACCGAAAACGTGTACGTGCCCGTCGGCGCGGTCAGCGCCATCTACGCCCGCGAAACCGGCGCCGGAATGGGCTTTGAAGTCCAGCCCTACGAGCCGCCCGAAACCGGCTCGCCCTCCGCCCCGGACGCCTCCGCGGACGACAACCCCGACGACGATCCCACGCCCGGCGGCGACGGCGGCGGAGACGAACCCAAGCGCCCGCGCCTGACCATCGTCAAATAGCGGTAGCGCGCCCCGCCCCGCGCAACGCCGTCCTTCCGGGACGGCGTTGTCGCATGCGGAGGCGGATTCCCGTCGCCCGCCGGAAGGAAAGCGCCGCCGTTTTTCATTACAATGCAGTCCCTTGCGCGCACGCCCGCCGCGCAATGCCGGTGTAGCTCAGTTGGTAGAGCAGCTCACTTGTAATGAGAAGGTCGAGGGTTCGATTCCTTTCACCGGCACCAACTCCCGTTCTTGATTTCTCACTCATCGCGAGCAAGGACAGCACAGGTTTCCGTCCGGGCTCTGGTGAAATTATTCCATGTTGCAGTGGTTCCGCCGCAAGCTGTCCGCCTGGTCTCCCGAGCACAAACGCATGCTCGCCAGCTTTCCCAACCGGGCGCGCTTGCCCGCCAGCCGGCCGTCGAACCGGGCTCGACCGGAACGATCGTGGCCTTTTTCACGCGGGACTCCATATACGAGACCGAGAAAAACCGGCTGCAGCGCTCGGCCGAGCTGCTGAATCTTCCCCTTGACGCCCAGGCCGTCGATACCACGGGCTCGTGGGTGCGCAACGCCGCCATGAAGCCGGGGGTGCTGGCCGGCATGCGGAACAAGCATCGCGGCCCGCTGCTGTACGTCGACGTGGACGCGGTGTTCCATCGCAATCCCTGGCCGGGACTGATGGCGCTGGAGTGCGATATCGCGGCCTATTACGAGCCGGAAGGGCATTTGCTGAGCGGCACGCTGTTCATCAACGACACGCCCGCCGCCGCCGAACTGCTGGAGACCTGGGCCCGCGCCTGCGCCGACAATCCCGACGAATGGGACCAGCTCGTGCTCGAGCGCATCATTGCCGAGGACGCGGTCCGCGACGCCCCGCGCTACAGGCTGGAAAAGCTGCCGGTGTCCTATTGCTGGATCTTCGACAAGACCAACAACGAGTCTTGCGATGCGGTGTTCATCGAACACCTCCAGGCCAGCCGCGAAGCCAGGCAGCGCAGGCGCAGGTTCGGCAGGCCCGGGCGCAGCGTGAGGCGCCGACGCGACCGGGTGCTGGCCATCGAGTCGATCCTGTTCGGCATGGGCAAGGCCCAATAGCGCCGCCCGGCGCCGGCCGCCCGTTTTGCATTCCCCCGATTTTTTGTGCATAATTCGGCCCCTCTACCTGTTCCCCGATAGCTCAGTCGGTAGAGCGACGGACTGTTAATCCGCAGGTCGCTGGTTCGAGCCCAGCTCGGGGAGCCAAGAAATCCTGAAAGGCCCGCGCTTCGGCGCGGGCCTTTCGCATTTCCGGGCGGCGCGGCTTTGCCGGTCCGGATCGGGGCGGCGCTGCACATCGGGCAGCGCGCATGGCGTAGGATTACGCGCATCCGGCCCTCTCCCGCCCGCTGCCATGCCCGACCCGAAATCCCTGCCGCCCCTCGCTTCGCTGCGCGCCTTCGAGGCGGCCGCGCGCCGGCTGAGTTTCAGCCTGGCGGCGCAGGAACTGTTCGTCACCCAGAGCGCGGTCAGCCACCAGATCCAGCGGCTGGAAGCGGCGCTAGGCACGGCGCTGTTCGAGCGGCGCACGCGGGAGATCGCGCTGACCCAGGCGGGCCGCGCGTACTACGCGCGGGTGAGCGCGGCCTTCGCGCTGCTGCGCGAAGGCACCGAGACAGTGCGCGCCGCCGCCTCGCCGCGCAAGGCGCTGCGCGTGGGGCTGCTGTCGTCTTTCGCGATGCGCTGGCTGGCGCCGCGCCTGCCTGACTTCGCGGCGCGCCATGGGGACATCGAACTGCAGCTGCGCCCGGACATCGCGCTGGCGGACGTGGCGGGCGGCGAAGTGGACGTGGCGGTCCGCTACGGACGCGGCGCATGGACGGGCGTGCGCTCGCGCCTCATCATGCGCGAACGGCTGTCGGTCGTCTGCGCGCCTGCCCTGCTTGCGGGCCGGCGGCTGCGCGAACCCGCGGCGCTGCGCCGCTATACGCTGCTGAAATCGCACAACCGCCACCCTTTCGAATGGGAGGCGTGGGCGCGCGCCATGAACTGCGATCTTTCCGGGGCGCGCAGCGTCAACCTGCACGACTACAACATCGTGGTGGAAGCCGCGCTGGCCGGCCAGGGCATGGCCATGGGCCGGCACCGGCTCCTCGCGCCGCAACTGGCCAGCGGGGCGCTGGTGGAGGCGCTGCCGGGCGCGGCGCTGGACGATCCCCGCATCGGCTGGTGGTTCGTTGCTCCGCCGGGGCCGCTGTCCGGCCCCGCGCAATGCCTGCTCGACTGGCTGCTGGAGGCGGCCCGCGCCGACGCTGGCCGCACCTGAACCGGCCGCACCTGAACCGGCCGCGCCTGGGCCGGCCGCCCTCCACGCATGAATCGAATTCATGCGTACATGCCCAGAATTGATTGGTCAGGAAACGGCGCGGCCGATAGCATGGGGCTTTCGCCTGCTTCAGAGAGAATCGCCATGACATCTTCGATTTCCGCCCGCGTGGCCGAGCTGGGCCTCGCCCTGGAACCAGCCGCCGGGCCCGCCGCCAACTACGTGCCCTACGTCCAGCAAGGCGAGCTGCTGACGATCGCCGGCCAGATCTCCCGCAAAGGCGGCAAGGCCGCCTTCGTGGGCCGGGTCGGCGACACGCTGACCGAGCAGGAAGGGGTGGAAGCCGCCCGCCTGGCCGGCCTGAGCGTGCTGTCGCAGATCGCCGCCGCCGCCGGAGACCGGCTCGACCGCGTGGCGCGCATCGTCCGGCTGGGCGTTTTCGTGGCCTGCACGCCGGATTTCACGCGGCAGAGCAGCGTGGCCAACGGCGCTTCGGACCTGATGGTCGACGTGTTCGGCGACGCCGGCCGGCATGCGCGCGCCGCCGTGGGCGTGGCTTCGCTGCCGCAAGGCGTGGCGGTGGAAGTGGAAGCCGTGGTCGCTCTGCGGTCCTGAGCGCTCCGCGCAGATCCGGAGAAACCAATGGCCCGCCCGCTTGCCGATAGCGACATTACAGAACTGCGCGCCCGCACGCCCGGCGCGCAGGCCGCCACCGTGCATTTCAATCATGCCGGCGCGTCCCTGCCCTCCGCCGCCACGCTGCAGGCGATTGCCGACCACTTGCGGCGCGAAGCCGGCGGGCCCATGGAGGCCGGCGCGGCATGCGCGGCGACCGAAGAAGCGCGCGCGCTGGCCGCCCGCCTGCTGAATGCGCAACCCGGAGAAATCGCGCTGACCACGGGCAATTCGCCAGGCTGGAGCGCGGCGCTGGCCGCCCTGCCGCCGTGGCGGACCGGCGACCGCATTCTCGTCGGCCGCCACGAATGGGGCGGCAACCTGGCGGCGATGAAGCTGCGCGCCGCGCGCGAGGGCGCGGCGGTGGAAGCGATCCCGTCGGACGAAAGCGGCTGTGTCGATCCGCAGGCCCTCGAGGCCATGCTGGACGAACGCGTACGGCTCGTTGCGCTGACCTGGCTGCCGGCCAACGGCGGCCTCATCAATCCAGCCGCCGCCATCGGCGACGTGGCGCGCCGTCATGGCATTCCTTATTTCATCGACGCGGCCCAGGCCGTGGGCCAATTGCCCATCGACGTGCGCGCGCTCGGCTGCGACGTGCTGGCCGGCGCCGGGCGCAAGGCCCTGCGCGGTCCGCGCGGCACCGGGCTGCTGTATGTACGCCAGGACTTCCTGCCCTGCCTGACGCCGCCCTCGGTGGACACGCAGTCCGCGCCGCTGGGCGCGGACGATGCGCCCCGGCTGCGCGGCGACGCCGCCCGCCTGGAGTCGTCGGAAGCCGCCGTGGCATTGCATTGCGGGCTGGCAAACGCCCTGCGCGAGGCGCTGGACATCGGGCTGGACGCCATCCGCGCGCGCATCGACGCCAATGCGCAGGCGCTGCGCGCGGCGCTGGCCGGGATTCCGGGGCTCGAGCTCCTGGACCAGGGCCGCGAGCGCTCCGGCCTGGTCTCGTTCTCGCTGCGGGGGTGGGAGCCCGCGGCGCTGCGGCAGGCGCTGGCCGGGCAGGGCATCCACATCGGCAGCAACGGCGTGCCGTACACGCCGCTGGACATGCGGGCGCGCGGCCTGTCGCAGATCGCGCGCGCCTCGGTGAGCTATCTCACCACGTCCGTCGAAATGGACCGGCTGGCGCAGGCGCT
>NZ_LHSJ01000164.1:0-9500 GCF_001270295.1 Achromobacter sp. DMS1
GAATTGGCGGGCGTTGCCAGCAGCGTGCCGCGCCGGTCGTGCCAGGAGCTGGCGGCGGGAAGTCGGGCGACGCGGGCAATGATGGCGGCGGCGCGGCCGCGGCGGCCAGCAAGATCAGGGCGAGGTTTTCTAGGTTGGACATGGAAAGCGGGAGTTGCAGTCCGGCAGCGCACCCAGCCGATGTGGCGCCGGGCGCCCGCATGCAGGCCGTCGCGCGCACGGCGCAGATACAGGCCCTGCGCATCGCGCTCCATCGTATAGCCGTTGATGCCGTCGGCGGCCGCGCCGTCGCCCGCGATGCGCACCGCGTGGGGCAGGGGCGCATCGGCCGCGCCGCGGTTGGCGATCAGGATCTCGCGGGCCGCGCCCGCCCCGCCATCCTGCAGCGTGACGGCAAGCTCCGCGCGCAAGGGCTGGCGCGCCAGCTCGGCCCGCCGGGTGGGCAGGCTCCACGCGCGGGCGTCCGCTTGCGTGGGCAGCCGGAACCTCGCCAGGCCGGCCAGCCGCGCGGGCGGATCGCGGTCCAGGTCGCGCACGAAGGCCGCGATCGTCGCGGGCATGGCCATGAGTTCGCTCGCGCGGCCCTCGCCTTGCAGCGCAGACCGCTCGCTCTCGATGGCGGCGATGCGGTCTTCCTCGTTCCAGACGACGCGGCTGCCCTATGCCGGCAGGGCCACGCGCCAGCCGTGCGGCGCGCCGCCGCCGTAGGCGCGCACCCGGGCTCTTGCGCGTTTCGCCTCGAACAGACCGAGCGCGGGATCGAGCACGGCATGCACCTGCAGCACCGATTCGTCGACGGCCGCGAGCGCCTGCTCCAGCTGCGCGCTGTCCAGCCAGGTCGGCAACATGGTTATCGACAGGCGCACGCCGGCCCGCCGCCACGCCCGTACCGTGTGCTCGAGACGCTGCGCGGCCGCGCGTCGCGGCAGGCGGCCAGCAGCAGCGCAATCAGGCCGGCGGCAAGCGGCAGGCGAGCATGGCGAGGGGCGGCACGGACGGATCGGGGCAGCGGATTGGACGGAATGCGCGGGCGCCGCGCGGCCCGCATGATTCTGTCCAAACGCCGCGCGCGGCTGGTGCTGGCAGTCGCGCCGCGCGAGTGCCAGCATGCGGCATGCAAACCTGCGCGGCCGATATGGGTATTCGCGCCGCGACGGTCCGAGGCGGAAGGCGGGCGAAAACGGCCCGGCAAAACGGACCCGGCATGACCGGACCCGGGGCATGCATACGACACGAAACACAATGCTGTCTTTGCTTGCCGGCGGCCCGCTTCAAGCCGGAAAGCCTGCCGGATCGAGGCAAGTCGAAGAGGCGGTGTGCGGCTTTTTTGGGATGACGGCCAAATGAATTGCCACAAACGGTGAAATTGGGCTTAGCATAGGGTCATGGCTTGGCATCCGCGCCGCCGGTTTTCGGATTCTTCGCGCGCATGCCCTCGTCACCACGGATTCCGTGCCGCTTGAACACAAGACTTTTTTCGCAAGACGGCACCGCCCTGAACGCAAGCGCAAAGCGCCGTTCAGACCGTTCGCTACCATCGCTTAGCGGACGCGCCGGGCACAACCCGGGTCAATAAGAATCCACTGGGATCTCGCTCTTCCCTTCAGATCATTGCCGAGCATTGCGCATCGGGCGATCCAGGCACGCGCGTCCGGCGGTAATACGCTGAAGTGCAAAGCGAGAGAACTCTTCACTTAAGTTGCACTCCTTGACGGAACTTGTTTCGCGAGGGGGCGGCCTAAACTGAACGAATCCCCATTGCGCGCCCGGCCGCCATCGTGCGAAAGCCGGATGTGTGGCGAAAGCAACATAAGGCGCGACGGCGAAAGCTTATGGCGAGATTAGCTATGAGCCTCCCGCCTTCGGGGCACACAATGGGATTTCGTAGTGCTGTTTGGCTTTTTCGCGTGTTGTAGGAGGTTTCCGTGCAAAACATCGTCGAAGGCTTCAAGTCGCAGTATGCAAGAGAGCAGCAATCCGAGCTTTCCCTCGAGGAATATCTGGACCTTGCGAAGCGTGATCCCATGGCCTACGCCAGTCCGGCCGAGCGCATGCTGGCCGCGATAGGCGAACCGGAGGTCATCGACACGCGCAACGACCCACGTCTTTCCCGTTTGTTTTCCAACCGGACCATCCGGCGCTATCCGGCGTTCCAGGAGTTCTACGGCATGGAGGACGTGATTGCGCAGATCGTTGCGTTCTTCAAGCATGCTGCCCAGGGGCTGGAAGAGCGCAAGCAGATCCTGTACCTCCTCGGCCCGGTGGGCGGCGGCAAGTCGTCCATCGCGGAGCGGCTCAAGTCGCTGATGGAAACCTACCCCATCTACGCCTTGAAGGGCTCGCCCGTGAACGAATCGCCGCTGGGGCTCTTCAACCCCGACCGTTTCGGCAGCACGCTCGAGAAGGAATACGGCATTCCGCGCCGCTACCTCACCGGCATCATGTCGCCTTGGGCCGTGAAGCGGCTGAAGGAATTCGACGGCGACATCTCCAAGTTCCGCGTCGTGCGGCTCAACCCCTCGGTGCTGCGCCAGATCGCCATCGCCAAGACCGAGCCCGGCGACGAGAACAACCAGGACATTTCCTCGCTGGTGGGCAAAGTGGACATCCGCAAGCTCGACCGCCATTCGCAGGACGACCCGGACGCCTACAGCTACTCCGGCGGCCTGTGCCTGGCCAACCAGGGCCTGCTGGAATTCGTGGAAATGTTCAAGGCGCCCATCAAGATGCTGCACCCGCTGCTGACGGCCACGCAGGAGGGCAACTTCAAGGGCACCGAAGGCTTTTCCGCCATTCCGTTCAACGGCTGCATCCTGGCCCACTCCAACGAATCGGAATGGCAGACCTTCCGCAACAACAAGCACAACGAGGCCTTCCTCGACCGCATCTACATCGTGAAGGTGCCGTACTGCCTGCAGGTGTCGGAAGAGGTGCGCATCTACGAGAAGCTGCTGCACAACAGTTCGCTCGCCAAGGCGCCCTGCGCCCCGGGCACGCTGGACATGATGGCGCAGTTCTCGGTGCTGACGCGCCTGAAGGAGCCGGAGAACTCCAGCATCTACTCCAAGATGCGGGTGTACGACGGCGAAAGCCTGAAAGACGTGGACCCCAAGGCCAAGGCGCTGCAGGAGTACAAGGACTACGCCGGCACCGACGAGGGCATGACCGGGGTTTCCACCCGCTTTGCGTACAAGATTCTGTCGAGCGTCTTCAACTACGACCAGAGCGAGGTGGCCGCCAACCCCGTGCACCTCATGTACGTGCTCGAACAGCGCATCGCGCGCGAGGATTATCCCGAGGAAGTCCGGCGCCGCTACCTGGAGTTCATCAAGGGCTACCTGGCGCCGCGCTACGCCGAATTCATCGGCAAGGAAATCCAGACCGCCTACCTGGAGTCCTACTCGGAATACGGCCAGAACATCTTCGACCGCTACGTCACGTTTGCCGACTGCTGGATCCAGGACGAGGAATTCCGCGACCCGGAAACCGGCGAAAGCTTCGACCGCAGCGCGCTGAACGACGAACTGGAAAAGATCGAGAAGCCGGCCGGCATCGCCAACCCGAAGGATTTCCGCAACGAAATCGTGAACTTCGTGCTGCGCGCGCGCGCCAACAACAACGGCCGAAATCCGACCTGGACCAGCTACGAGAAACTGCGCGAAGTGATCGAGAAGAAGATGTTCTCGAACACCGAGGATCTGCTGCCCGTCATCTCGTTCAACGCCAAGGCGTCGGCCGAGGACCGCAGCAAGCACCAGAGCTTCGTCGACCGCATGGTCGAAAAGGGCTACACCGAGAAGCAGGTGCGGCTGCTGTGCGAGTGGTATCTCCGCGTGAGGAAGTCTTCGTGAGGGCTGCAAGTCATGAACTCGCTCATCGACCGCCGGCTGAACGGGCGCAATAAAAGCGCCGTCAACCGCGAGCGCTTTCTCCGGCGTTACAAGAACCAGATCCGCAAGGCGGTTCACGGAATGATCCGCGACCGCTCGATCCAGGACATGGACCAGGGCGGCGAGATCAACCTGCCCGCCCGGGACATCTCCGAGCCGCAGTTCCGGCATGGCCCGGGGGGCGACCGCGAGATCGTGCACCCGGGCAACCGCGAGTTCGCCAAGGGAGACACTTTCGACCGGCCGCAGGGCGGCCAGGGCGAGGGCGGCTCCGAGCCGGGCGAAGGCGAATCGGTGGACCAGTTCACCTTCAGCCTGTCGCGCGCGGAGTTCCTCAACCTCTTCTTCGAGGATCTGGAGCTGCCGCACATGGCGCGCACGCAGCTGGGCGAGGTCAGCCAGCGCAAGTGGCAGCGCGCCGGCTACACCACTACCGGCTCGCCCAGCATGCTGAGCATCAGCCGCACGCTCAAGTCTTCGCTGGCCCGGCGCGTGGCGCTGGGCGTCAAGGCCCGCGCCGACCTCGAAGACGCCGAGGAGCGGCTGGCCCAGGCCCGGGCGGCCGGCGCCTCCGCCGACGAGATCAAGGCGCTCGAGCAGGAAGTGGAAGACTGCCGCGAACGCCTGACCAAGCTGCCCTTCCTGGACGACCTCGACCTGCGCTACCGCAACCGCGTGTCGGTGGCCATTCCGGTGGCGCGCGCCGTGATGTTCTGCCTCATGGACGTGTCCGGCTCCATGGACGAGGGCAAGAAAGACCTGGCCAAGCGCTTCTTCACGCTGCTCTACCTCTTCCTGTCGCGCAAGTACGAGCACGTGGACCTGGTGTTCATCCGCCACACCGACAACGCCGAGGAAGTGGACGAGCAGACGTTTTTCTACGACCCCAAGAGCGGCGGCACCATCGTGCTGTCGGCGCTGGAACTGATGCGCGATATCATGGAAAAGCGCTACCCGCCCTCGGCGTGGAACATCTATGCCGCCCAGGCCAGCGACGGCGATTCCTTCGGCGCCGACGCGGGCAAGAGCGCGCGCTTCCTGGCCGAGCACCTGCTTCCGGCCACGCGCTACTTCGCCTATATCGAGATTCCCGACTCGCAGGAGGCGCGCAAGAGCAGCCTGTGGGCGGAATACGAACAGAAGCTGGAACCGCATTTCGTCATGCGGCGCATCTGCGACCGCGGCGAAATCTACCCCGTGTTCCATGACCTCTTCAAGAAGGAGGCCGTATGACTGCCATCGTGGGCGCTCTCGTCGAACCCGGCCAGGCCGGCAGCCCCCGGCCGCTTTCCCAGGGTTCGGAATGGACCTTCGAGCTGATCCAGACCTACGACGAAGCGATCTCCCAGGTTGCGCGCGAGTACGGGCTGGACACCTACCCGAACCAGATCGAGGTCATCACCTCGGAACAGATGCTGGATGCCTACGCCTCGGCCGGCCTGCCCATCGGCTATCCGCACTGGTCGTACGGCAAGGAATTCATCCGCAACGAACAGTTCTACCGGCGCGGCATGCAGGGCCTGGCGTATGAAATCGTCATCAACTCCAACCCCTGCATCGCCTACCTCATGGAAGAAAATTCCATGACCATGCAGGCCCTGGTGATCGCCCACGCCTGCTACGGGCACAACTCGTTCTTCAAGGGCAACTACCTGTTCCGGCAATGGACCGATGCCGACAGCGTGCTCGACTATCTGGTGTTCGCCCGCAAGTACGTCATGGACTGCGAAGACCGCCACGGCATCGACGCCGTGGAGTCGCTGCTGGATTCCTGCCACGCGCTCTCGCTGCACGGCGTGGACCGCTACAAGCGTCCCGCGCCCGTTTCGTACAAGGAAGAGGCCGCGCGCCAGGCCGAGCGCGAAGAACACGCGCGCCTGCAGTACAACGACCTGTGGCGCACGCTGCCCCGGCTCGAAACCGAAAAGACCCCCGAGGCCGCCCGCGCAGTCTTCCCGCCCGAGCCCGAGGAAAACCTGCTGTACTTCATCGAGAAGTACTCCCCGCGCCTGGAACCCTGGCAGAAGGAACTGGTGCGCATCGTGCGCAAGATCGCCCAGTACTTCTATCCGCAGAGCCAGACCAAGGTCATGAACGAGGGCTGGGCCACGTTCTGGCACTACACCATCCTGAACCGCCTGCACGAAAAAGGACTGGTCAACGACGGCTTCATGATGGAGTTCCTGCAAAGCCACACCAACGTCGTGAGCCAGCGCGGCTTCGACGAGCGCGGCTACAGCGGCATCAACCCCTACGCCCTGGGCTTTGCCATGATGTCGGACATCCGCCGCATCTGCCAGTCGCCCACCGACGAAGACCGCCGCTGGTTCCCCGACATCGCCGGCGCCGACTGGCTGAAGACGCTGGACTTCGCCATGCGCAACTTCAAGGACGAGTCGTTCATCTCGCAATACCTCTCGCCGCGCCTGATGCGCGAATTCCGCTTCTTCGCCATCTCCGACCACGAGGCCAACCCCAAGCTCGAAGTCGCCGCCATCCACGACGACGAGGGCTACCGCGACATCCGCCGCCTGCTCGCCGCCCAGCACAACCGCGACAACCTGGTGCCCGACATCCAGGTTGTCCGCTACAACCGCGACTCCGACCGCTCCCTGGTGCTGCGCCACCTCAAGAGCCGCGGCCGGCCCCTGGCCAGCGAAGACGCCGAACAGGTCATGAAACACCTCGCCCGCCTGTGGGGCTTCCGCGTGCGCCTGGAAGAAACCGAACCCGACGGCACCGTCAGCTCCTACCGCGAACAGGATCCGCCGCCGCGTCCGTAGGGATGATTTGTCCCTATAATCGAGGAGAGATGCACGCCCGGCCGCCTTCTGCTAGAATCGCGGATTCGCATTTTCCGCAATGCGAGTCCCGAATCAGGACAGGTGGCCGAGTGGTTGAAGGCGCACGCCTGGAAAGCGTGTATACGTCAAAAGCGTATCGGGGGTTCGAATCCCCCTCTGTCCGCCAAGTCTTCTAAGTCCTTGATTTTTCAGGGATTTCCAAAAATCTGGAATGCAGGATAGGTAGCAAAATGGGTAGCAACACCCGTGAAAATACCTGTCTATGCCCGCCCCGAAACGGGGGTGTACTGCATCCATCTGAGGGTTGATGGTAGGCAAGTCAAGCGAAGCCTACGAACCCGAGACCGTTCCCTTGCTATCCTAAGAGCTTTCAAGTTTTACGAGGCTCTGGGCATGGTAGATCCATCAAAAGTCCGCAAATACGAAATAGACCTGCAACGGGGCTACATCAAGACGGACGGCACCAAGGAAGATAACGAGCAGGCATTGCTCGCCTTGGGCATGATGGACAAGTTGGGGCATCTGGTGCCTGCCAGCGGTGTCCCGCGCAATGCGCCTATCGTGGAGGAACAGCCCAAAGGGTTGCGGCTCTTGGAACTGTTCAGCAAGTTCATGGCAATGAAGAACTTGCAGACCCGTTCGGTTCAGCAATACACAACGAATATCACTGAGTTTGCCGATTTCCTGAAAAATCCGTATCTCTATCGGATAACGGGTGACGATATTACCCGTTATCAAGAGCACTTGAAAAAAGCAGGCAACGAATTAAGAACGATAGACAATAAGGTATCTGTCATTCGAACGGTTCTGAATTTTGCCCTCAAGCATAAGTACCTTTTTGGTGAAAATCCCGCCAAAGATCGGAACCTGTTAAGTGGACGAGAACGGGCAAAAAGTACCTATGGCTGCTTCTATCTTGAAGAAGTCTTGTCGCTATTCGACAGGGAAAGAATGCTTGCCCACAAGAAGAAAGACCCTGATTTTTATCATTGCCTGATGTTGGAGCTTGTGACAGGGCTACGGGTTGGCGAGTTGACCATCTTGAAAAAAGAGCAATTCATCAAGCACGAAAAGGGCTTTCATTTCGTGAGGGTGCTCGATGCCAAGACCCAAGCAGGCATCCGGGAAGTACCTATTCCCGATGAAATTATGAACGAACTGCAGCCGTTCATTGATAGCAGAAAATTGCCCGATGGGAAAGTTTTCAAGTATCGAGAGCTTGAAGGTAAGGGGGCTGGTAATGCAGTGGGCAAGAAATTTGCCCGCTATCTTCAAGAGAAAAAAATCAACCGGGGCAAGCTGGTTTTCCATTCCCTACGGAAATTTTTCAATAATTATATGAAAGAGCAGGAGATTTCCTTGGAGATGCGATGCCAAGTTATCGGGCATGAAGTCGAGGGAACCAATGCTGAAATTTACAGCCAAGATTTTCCGCTGACTGTTATCCGAGATCGGGTTAGTCCAGTGCAAAAACTTCTGCTGGAAAAAGTCCGGTATGTATAACTACCCCCTGACCCCCTAGCAAGGGGGCATTTTTTGGAAGTATCCCTGCGGGGCTCGCTTGCGCGATTCGTGCTAAGTACGCCAGGATCATTCCTCTTATTTTGGGGAATGATATGGAACATGCACGATGCCATCTTGAGGATGACCTTCTCCGTTTCTTGCCAGAAGTATATGAGGCCGCCCAGCAAAAAAATCTCGATCCGCTGCCGCTGCTAGCATGTGTTGAGGATGCACGAAGCATCGCTACAGGTGTCGGGGCAGTGCTGACTATTATTCAAAACAATGAAATTGACAGGCATCAAGATGGTGCCTTGTCTGCTTTCATTGTGGATCAAATGCTGGGCCTGTGCCGCACATCTTTGTCATTGCTAAATGACAAAATCGAGCATACATGTCAACGCCGGTTGAAAACTGACCCACTTTCGTCGGAATCGTCGGAGTAAAACTGACCCACCCCGGCGTCCAAAAAACCTAGCTCCTGATCTTGATATTCCCTGCTTTGCGCTTGTCCTTGAGTCGGTAGCTTTCCCCGGCAATCTGCACGATATGGGCGTGATGCAGCAGGCGGTCGAGCAAGGCGGCGGTCAGCGTTTGGTCCTCAGCAAAGCATGAGGACCACTGACTGAAGGGCAGATTGCTGGTGACGATGATGCTGGTGCGCTCGTAGCGCTGGGCCACCACGTTGAAGAACAGATTCGCCTCCTCGCGTCCAAACGGCAAATATCCGATCTCATCGATCACCAACAGGCGCGGCCCGATGATGGCACGGTTGAAGTACTGCTGCAGCCGATCCTGTTTATGGGCGGTGGCCAACTGCATCATCAGGTCGGCGGCAGTCAGGAAGCGGGTCTTGATGCCCGCCATGACGGCACGGTAGGCCAGCGCCTGAGCCAGGTGGCTCTTGCCCACGCCGCTGGGCCCCAGGAATACGATGTTCTCGGCCCGTTCGATAAAGCTCAGAGCGGCCAGTTCCTGGATCTGGGCACGTGGCGCACCGCTGGCAAAGGCGAAGTCATAATCCTCGATGGTCTTGACCGAGGGCAGCGTGGCAATCTTCATCAAGGCAGCCCGCTGGCGTTCGATCCGGGCGTCGTTCTCGATGCCCAGAAGGCGTTCCAGGAAGTCACCATGGCTGGCGTCCTCGCGGGCACACTGCTGGGCGATGGCCGGCCACTCGCTGCCGATACGCTCCAGCTTCAGGACGTCGCAGAATTGTTCGATCCGGTTGTGTTGGATGTTCACGCCCGCACCTCCAGCAGTTCGTTATAGACCGACAGCGGGTGCTGGAAGCTCTCTCGCGGGA
>NZ_LHSJ01000165.1:0-9471 GCF_001270295.1 Achromobacter sp. DMS1
CGATCACGTCGATGAACGGGATCAGGAATTCATCCTTGGCGCGGATGGACGGAACCTCGTTGTAGGCGTTGAAGATCTCGGCTTCGTCCAGGTCGAGGCTTTCGACGATGTATTGATAGGCGTGCGTGTGGATGGCTTCTTCGAAGGCCTGGCGCAGCAGGAACTGGCGGCATTCGGGCGCCGTGATGTGGCGGTAGGTGCCCAGCACGATGTTGTTCGCGGCCAGGGAGTCGGCCGTGACGAAGAAGCCCAGGTTGCGCTTGACGATGCGGCGCTCGTCCTCGGTGAGCCCGTTGGGGTTCTTCCAGAGGGCGATGTCGCGCGACATGTTGATTTCTTGCGGCATCCAGTGGTTGGCGCAAGTGGCCAGGTATTTTTCCCAGGCCCACTTGTACTTGAACGGCACCAGCTGGTTGACGTCCGTCTTGCCGTTGATGATGCGCTTGTCGGCAACCTTCACGCGCTGCGAGGTGGCGCTGCCGCTGGCCGCCAGGCGGCCGCATGCTGCGGCGCGGCCGGGGTGGGCAGGGCGGCGTCGCCGAACACCCCCGTGGCCGGGCGCACGTCCGCGCCCGGCTGCCCGCCCGCGGCGGGCGCGGACGGCTGGACGGATTGCGTGGCGAGGTTGTCGTCTTCCCAATTAATCATGATTCATTCTCCGGAGCGGTTATTGGCAGGCTTCGCACTCTTCGAAGCCGGGATCGCCCGGCCGCATGGTGCAAACCGCCCCGAGAACTTCGGGTTCGGGCAAAACAGGCGCTGCGGCCACAGGCGAGGCGGCGGCATGGCCGCCGGCGCTGACGGCGTTCAGTTCGCCGCCGCGACCCGTGGATTTTTCGGCGCTGGTGGCGCCCAGGGTGCGCAGGTAGTAAGTGGTCTTGAGGCCACGCTTCCAGGCGAGCTTGTAGGTGTCGTCGAGTTTCTTGCCCGAGGCGCCGGCCATGTAGATGTTCAGCGATTGGGCCTGGTCGATCCACTTCTGCCGGCGCGACGCGCATTCCACCAGCCAGCGCGGTTCGACTTCGAACGCGGTGGCGTAGAGTTCGCGGAGTTCGGAAGGTACGCGATCGATGCGGGACAGGCTGCCGTCGAAGTACTTGAGGTCGGCGACCATGACTTCGTCCCAGAGACCGAGTTTCTTCAGGTCACGCACGAGATATTCGTTGACGACCGTGAACTCGCCGGAGAGATTCGATTTGACGTACAAGTTCTGGAATGTGGGTTCGATGCACGCAGATACGCCAATGATATTGGAAATCGTCGCCGTTGGGGCGATCGCAATGCAATTGGAGTTGCGCATGCCGTGCTCTTTGATGCGCGCGCGCAACGCGTCCCAATCGAGCGTGCTCGACGTATCGACTTCGACATTGCCGCCGCGTTCTTCGGCCAGCATCTTCAGCGTGTCCTGCGGCAGGATGCCGCGCGACCACAGCGAGCCTTCATACGACTGATAGCGGCCGCGTTCTTCGGCGAGTTCGCTCGAGGCCCAGTACGCGTGATAGCACACGGCTTCCATCGAGCGGTCGGCGAATTCCACGGCGGCCTGCGACGCGTACGGCACGCGCATCATCTGCAGGCAGTCCTGGAAGCCCATGATGCCCATGCCCACCGGACGATGGCGCAGGTTGGAGTTGCGCGCCTTGTCGACGGCGTAATAGTTGATGTCGATCACGTTGTCGAGCATGCGCATGGCGATGCGCACCGTACGCTTGATCTTGTCGTGGTCGAGCTCGAAGCCGCCGCCGGCCGCGGGCTTCATGTGCGCCACCAGGTTCACCGAACCCAGGTTGCACACCGCGATTTCCGACTCGTTGGTGTTGAGCGTGATCTCGGTGCACAGGTTGGAGCTGTGCACCACGCCCACGTGCTGCTGCGGCGAGCGGATATTGCACGGATCCTTGAACGTGATCCACGGGTGGCCGGTTTCGAACAGCATCGAGAGCATCTTGCGCCACAGCGTGACGGCCGGCATCTTCTTGTAGAGCTTGAGCTCGCCGCTGGCGACCTTGGCTTCGTAGCCCAGGTAGGCCGCTTCGAAGGCCTTGCCGTACTTGTCATGCAGGTCGGGGCAGTCGGACGGCGAGAACAGCGTCCATTCGCCGTTTTCCATGACGCGCTTCATGAACAGGTCGGGAATCCAGTTTGCCGTGTTCATGTCGTGCGTGCGGCGGCGCTCGTCGCCGGTGTTCTTGCGCAGCTCGAGGAATTCCTCGATGTCCAGGTGCCACGTTTCGAGGTACGTGCACACGGCGCCCTTGCGCTTGCCGCCCTGGTTCACCGCGACGGCAGTGTCGTTGACCACCTTCAGGAACGGCACCACGCCCTGGCTTTCGCCGTTGGTGCCCTTGATGTGGCTGCGCAGCGCGCGCACGGGCGTCCAGTCGTTGCCCAGGCCGCCGGCGTACTTGGCCAGCAGCGCGTTTTCCTTGATGGCGTCGTAGATGCCCTCGAGGTCGTCGGACACGGTGGTCAGGTAGCACGAGGAGAGCTGCGAGTGCAGCGTGCCCGAGTTGAACAGCGTGGGCGTGGAGCTCATGAAGTCGAACGAGGACAGGATCTCGTAGAACTCGATGGCGCGCGCCTCGCGGTCGGTTTCGCGCAGCGCCAGGCCCATGGCCACGCGCATGAAGAACACCTGGGGCAGTTCGATGCGGGTGCCCTTGATGTGCAGGAAGTAGCGGTCGTACAGGGTCTGCAGGCCGAGATAGCCGAACTGCAGGTCGCGGCGCGCGTCCAGCGCCTGGCCCAGCTTGGCCAGGTCGAACGAGGCCAGCTCGGGCGACAGCAGTCCGCCTTCGATGCCGCGCTGCACGAAGACCGGGAAGTAGGCGGCGTAGCGCGTGGCCATGTCGGCCTGCGAGACTTCCTCGCCCAGCACTTCCTTGCGGATCGTGTGCAGCAGCAGGCGGGCGGTGACCTGGCTATAGGCCGGGTCTTTCTCGACCAGGGCGCGCGCGGACAGGATGGCAGACTTGAAGACTTCGTCCACGGGAATGCCGTCGTACAGATTCTTGACGGTTTCCTTCAGGATGGTCTCGGTGTCGATGAACTCGGCCAGGCCTTCGCCGGCGGCTTCGATGGTGGCGCGCAGCGCGGCCTGGTCCAGCGGGCGGCGCTGGCCGTTCTCGGTCACATGCAGGACGTGTTCCTGCGGCGCGGCGGCGGCCTTTTCCTGGCTTTCGGCGGTCACGCGAGCGGCGCGCTCCTGCGCGCGCTTCTCGCGGTACAGCACGTAGGCGCGGGCCACGTCATGCTCGCCCGAGCGCATCAGCGCCAGTTCGACCTGGTCCTGCACGTCCTCGATGTGGAAGGTGCCGCCGTTGGGACGGTTGCGCACCAGCGCGTTGACGGCCTGGGCGGTCAGTTTTTCGACCAGTTCGCGCACGCGCGCGGAGGCGGCGCCCTGGCCGCCATTGACCGCCAGGAAGGCCTTGGTCATGGCAATGGCGATCTTGTTGGGCTCGAACGCCACCACCGACCCGTTGCGGCGGATGATGTTGTAGCTGGCCCATTGCCCGCCGTTGGAGGCGGCGGGAGAGTCGGTCTGAGAAGGCGGCACGGCGGAGGGCCGGGTCACAGAGGCGATCGTAGTCTGCATGGAAGCTCCTGTGCGAAGAAAGCGAAGGTGGCGGCACGGCGGATGGACGCCGTACACGTGCGAATGAGTCTGATCTTGATGCGAGGCACCGCGCTGGGAGCAATCGCGAAAGGCAAGGTCCGCCCAGGGGGCAGCGCCGGGAAAAACACAATATGTAGTGTAGCACCCCGTGTTAGGCACTAATTCTAGTGATCGAGTGCGACACCCACAAGAAGAAGATAAATTTTGCTCACAAAAGATTGTTACTAAATGCACTGGGCGCGCCAGCATTGGCGCGCCCAGGTAGAGACGGCGTAAAGCAAGCGTTTATGCGGTCTTCCGCAGGGGCTCGTCGCGCGGTGCAGGCGCCATATAGCTTTGCATGCGGCGCGCGAGTTCTTCACGGTATTTCCGCAGGCTGGCCGCCTTGACGTGACCGTAGCCCCGGATGGTTTCCGCAAGGCCGGCGATTGTAGCCGCTTGGCCGATCTTGTCGTGCTCCAGGCCGGCCAGCAACTGTTCCACCGTTTGCCGGTATTCCTGCACCAGCGCGCGCTCGGCGCGCCGCTCGGCGGTATGGCCGAAAGGATCGAGCCAGGTGCCGCGCAGCCCCTTCAGGCGGGCCAGCACCTTCATGGCGCCCAGGGTCCACGGGCCCAGCGTCATCTTGCGCGGCACGCCGGTGCGGGGATCCTTGCGGGCGAAGATGGGCGGGGCCATGTGAAAGCGCAGGCTGTAGTCGCCCTCGAACTGGCTCTCGAGCTGCGCCTTGAAGGCCGGGGCCGTGTACAGGCGGGCCACTTCGTACTCGTCCTTGTAGGCCATGAGCTTGTAAAGGCCGCGGGCCACAGCCAGGGCCAGCCGCGGGGTGCGGGCTTCGGGCGCCAGCTCGCGCCTCGCGGGCGCCACGCGGTCCACGACACCCGGTAGCTCGCGGGCGTAGGCGGCGTTCTGGTAGGCGGTGAGATCTTCGACGCGGCGCGCCACGGCGCGTTCATAGGATTCGGGCACATGGAGCTGCACGACCTGGGCGCGCGGGCGCAGCACGCCTTCCAGCGCCTCGGGGTGCTGCGCGGCCAGCCGCCCGCTGTCGAACGCGGCGCGGTTGCCGCCACGGCCACGCCGTTGAGCTCGATGGCGCGCACGATGGCGGCATGCGACAGCGGCACCGTGCCGCGCTGCCAGGCGTGGCCCAGCATGAACATATTGGACAGGATGCTGTCGCCGAACAGCGCCAGCGCCGCCTCGTGCGCGTCCAGCGCGGCGGTGTGGGCCTTCGCCGGCGGCATGCCGGATCTTGGCCAGCAGCGCGTCGGGGTGCATGGCGGCATCGGGATTGCGGGTGAAATCGGACACCGGCGCCACGTAGGTGTTGACGGTGACGCGGGTGTGCCCGCGCCGCAGCGCGCCCAGCGAATCGGGGGCCACGGCGGCGACCGGGTCGCACAGAATGGCCGCGTCGGCCTGCTGCCAGTCCAGCCGCACGGGGCGGCCGGCGCGCCCGGCGGCGCCAGGCGGATGTGGCTCACCACGGTGCCCCCTTTCTGCGCCAGGCCGGTCAGGTCGAGCACCGCGGCCGACAGTCCTTCGAGATGGGCGGCCATGGAAACGATGGCGCCGATGGTGATGACGCCGGTGCCTCCCATGCCGGCCACCAGCAGGCGGTAGGGCCGCTCCCGCGGCGGGCAGCTCGGGCATGGCAGGGCGGCGATCCGGGCCGCCAGCTTTTCCTGGTCGGGCCGGGGCGCGGCGCTCTTGCGCAGCTTGCCGCCCATGACCGAGACGAAGCTGGGGCAGAACCCTTCGGCGCAGGAATAGTCCTTGTTGCAGCTCGACTGGTCGATGGCGCGCTTGCGGCCGTAGGGCGTTTCCAGCGGCACCACCGACAGGCAGTTCGACTGCACGCCGCAGTCGCCGCAGCCTTCGCATACCGCGCTGTTGATCAGCATGCGGCGCGGCGGGTCGGGAAACTGGTTCTTCTTGCGGCGGCGGCGCTTCTCGGCCGCGCAGGTCTGGTCGTGGATCAGCACGGTCACGCCCGGGGTTTCGCGCAGCTCGCGCTGCAGGGCGTCCAGCTCGCGCCGGTGGTGCACCCGTATGCCGGGTCCCAGGTCCACGCCGCGGTATTTTTCGGGCTCGTCGCTGGTGACGACGATGCGCGCCACGTTCTCGCCGCGCAGCTGCTGGCAGATCTGCGGCACGGAAATGGGGCCGTCCACCGGCTGCCCGCCGGTCATGGCGACGGCGTCGTTGAACAGGATCTTGTAGGTGATGTTGGCGCGGCGGCCACCGCCTGGCGTATGGCCAGGTAGCCGGAGTGGTAGTAGGTGCCTTCGCCCATGTTCTGGAACACGTGCTGCATGCGGGTGTAGCGCGACAGGCCGATCCAGTCCACGCCTTCGCCGCCCATCTGCGTCAGGCCGCCGGTGTCGCGGTCCATCCAGGCGGCCATGTAGTGGCATCCCACGCCCGACAGCGCCTGGCTGCCTTCGGGCACCCGCGTGGACGTGCTGTGCGGACAGCCCGAACAGAAATAGGGGCGGCGGCGCATGCCGTCGGCCTCGTTGGACAGCGGCGCCGGGCAGGCGAAGGCGGCCGGATCGGCCAGCGCGGTCAGGCCGGCCGTGCGCCGCAGCCAGCCGGCCAGCGGCGCGGCCAGCAGCGAGGGGCGCAGCTGGCCTGCCGCGGTCACCATGGGTTCGTCGTCAAGCCCCTTCTTGCCGCACACGGTGGGCCGCTGCGGCAGGTTGAACAGCAGGTCCTTGATCTGGGTTTCGACCACCGCGCCCTTTTCTTCGACGACGAGAATGTGCGAGAGGCCGCGCGCGAAGTCGAGCAGGCGGCCCGGGTCCAGCGGCCAGGTCAGGCCGGGTTTGTAGATGCGCACCGGGGCGTGGGCCGTCACGGTGTCCACGCCCAGCCGTTCGAGCGCTTCCATGGCGTCCAGGTGCGCCTTGCCCACGGTGACGATGCCTGCCGTGGCGCGGGGCGCCGGACAGACCAGGCGGTCGATGCTGTGGCGACGCGCGAAGGCGGCCACCGCCTTCATGCGCTGGTGCATGCGCGTCTCGATGGCCAGCGACAGGAACTCGCGCGCCGAGTATTCGAGCGATCCGGCGGGCTGCCCGGGGTCTTCGGGCATGTCGTAGCGTTCGGGCTCGGCGGGCAGGAAGGAATGCCCGCTTTCCACGGTTTCGGACACTGCCTTGAAGGCCACCCAGGTGCCGGCGTAGCGCGACAGCGCCCAGCCCCAGAGGCCGAAGGTTTCGTATTCCTCGACGGAGGCCGGGTGCACGATGGGCATCTGCCAGCCGATCAGCGAGGCCTCGCTCGCATGCGGAATGGACGACGAAACCGCGGTGTGGTCGTCGCCCACCACCACCAGCACGCCGCCGTAGCGCGACGGCGCCGGCCGCGTTGCCGTGGTGCAGGGCGTCGCCGGCGCGGTCCACGCCGGGGCCCTTGCCGTACCACATGGCGAAGACGCCGTCGACCTTGCGGTCGGCCCGCACCCCGGCCTGCTGGGTGCCCATGACGGCGGTGGCCGCCATGTCTTCATTGATGCCGGGCAGGAAGCTGATCTGGTTGGCGTCCAGCGCCTTCTGGGCTTTCCACAGGGCCATATCCACGCCGCCCAGGGGCGAGCCCCGGTAGCCCGAGACGAAGCCCGCGGTGTTCAGGCCGCGTTCGCGGTCGAGCCGGCGCTGGGTGAGCAGCATGCGCACCAGCGCCTGCGTGCCGGTAAGAAAAATGCGGCCGTTCGCGCGGGTGAGGTTGTCGGCGAGCTGGTAATCCAGATCGAGCGGGTGCCCGGGGGTGCGCGTGCCGGCGGCGGGTGTACCGTCCATGGGGATGTCTCCTGGTTTGCACCATGATAGGTTCGCCAGGGCACGCTTTTATTGCGTTATTGGATCGTGCAATCCCTATAATACGAAACAGATATTTCGTTTGCGAGCAAACCCAAGCCGGAAACGCGCCAACAGCGCGCCGCCGCCCCGCGCGGCCCGCAAAACCGACGAGAAACGAGGAGACAACCGCCATGGACAAGACCGACATCGGCATCCTGAAAGCCCTGCAGGAAGACGGGCGCGCATCGGCGCAGCAACTGTCGGAAAAGGTGGGCCTGTCGGCCGCGCCGGTGTGGCGGCGGGTCAAGGCGCTGGAGGCCAGCGGCGTGATCCAGGGCTACAGCGCCCAGGTCGACCGCGCCAAGGTGGGGCTGGGTTGCATGTTCGCCCAGATCAGCCTGGAGCGGCATTCGGCCAGCACCGTGGAGAATTTCGAGCGCTCGGTGCGCGACGCGCCCGAAATCCTGGAATGCTATGCCGTCACGGGCGACTCGGACTTCCTGCTCAAGATCCTGGTGGAAAGTCCCGAAGCCTATGACCGCTTCCTGCACCGCTTCCTGTTCAACATGCCCGGCATCCGCCAGACCCGCACCATCGTCGCGCTGCGCGAGATCAAGCACGAGCAGCGGCTGCCGCTGTAGGCAGGCCCGCCGCGCCATCTCTATATATAGAGAGATGGCGCAATCTCATTGGGGCTGGATGCCGGAGATGCGTATCCACTCTTTCCAGCGCTGCGCGTCTTCCTTGACGAAGGCGTCGAAGCGCGCGACGTCCATGCCCTGGGGAGCCAGGCCGAGCGCGCGCAGCTTGCCGGCCGTGGTTTCGTCCTTCACGGCCGCCTGCAGGTAGCCGTTCATTTTTTCCACCACTTCTTGCGGCGTGCCCGCGGGCGCGGACAGGCCCAGCCACCCGGCGACCACGAAGCCCGGATAGTACGAGGCCATGGTGGGCACATCGGGCCAGGACGGCTGGCGCGTCTCGCCCGTAACGGCGATGGGCAGCAGGCCCTTGCCCTCCACCTGGCCCATGGCCGTGAGATAGTCCACGAAGGCAAATCCGATCTGCTTGCCGCGCAGGTCGGTGATGATCTGGGTGACGTTCTTGTAGGCCGCTCCAGTCACGTTGATGTCGGCGCGCTGTTTGAACAGCTCGGCCGGCACCTGGGACGACGAACTGTAATAGCCGAAGAACACCGCGCCCGGATGCGCCTTGGCGTAGGCCACCAGCTCGGGCACGCTGCGGTAGGGACTGTCCGGCGCCACGATGCCGACGGAGCCGAAGGTGCCCAGCAGGCCGACCTGGGCGAAGTCCTTCTGCGCATCGTAGGGCAGGCTCTTATAGAGGTATTGGTTGGCGGCGTGGGTGGAATTGGTCGAGATCAGAAAGGTGTAGCCGTCGGGCGCGGCATTCTTGGCGGCGTGCGTGCCCACAATGCCGCCCGCGCCGGGTCGGTCTTCCACCACCACGGTCTGTCCGGTCTGCCGGCCCAGGAACTGGGCGAACGTGCGCGCGGTGAGATCCGCCGCGCCGCCCGCTGCCGAGGGCACGAGAATGGTGACGGGCCGCTCGGGCCAGCCGGCGGCCTGCGCCGCCGCGGAAAGCGCCAGCGCGGCGCCGAGCAGGGGGATGCGAGGGATGAAAGAGGCGGGCATGCTTGTCTCCTGTGGCGCCGGACGCGCCGAATGGTCTTGTAAATGTCAGCGGAAGCGGCCGCGCAGCCATGCCAGGATCGCCGCGGCGCTTTCTTCCCACTGGTCCGAATACATCATGCAGTGCGGCTGGCGCGGCAGCACGGCATGGTCGAAGCCACGCCGCGCGATGCGGCGCCCTGGCCGGGCGGATGCCGGTCATGCGTGTCCAGGCCCGCCTCCAGGCACAGGCCCGGCGCGCGGACGGCGTCCGCCGGCACCGGCACGCGCAGCAGGTAGCGGTCGTTGAGCACTGCCGGGCTTTCGGCGCACAGCCGCGCCTCCACGGCGGAAACGTCGCGGTCGCGGGGCGCGGCCAGGAAACGGGCCTGGATTTCCCCGCGCCCCGGCGGCCGCC
>NZ_LHSJ01000166.1:0-9430 GCF_001270295.1 Achromobacter sp. DMS1
GCCAGCCGCACGCCCGGCGTCGTCGGGGTGGCCGGCGAGATAGCGCAGCAGTTCGGCGTAGGTGCGGCGGCTGTGGGCCAGGGCCGCCTGGCGCCAGGCCTCGGGCAGTTCGTCGTCGTACATGGCGCTGCACAGCCGCTGGTGCGCCGTCAGCAACAGGCGGCGTCGGGTGGCGTCGTCGCCGGTTTTTTCGCAGAGGTCGGCCAGGTTGTGGTGGGCGATGACCCAGGCGGCCACGCCCGCGTCGGCATCGTCGTCGACCGCGAATCGATCGCGCGCCTGGGCCAGCGCGGCGCGGTAGTGGGACTCGGCTTTGCGGAGGTCGCCCGCCTGGAAGGCGAGGTTGCCGTGGCGCGTGGCCAGCCTCCACCGCGCCAGGCTTGCGGCGGCGGGCCGGGCGAGGGCGTATCGATGGTCGACGGCGTGCATGGCGGCCTTCGTGTTTCTTTAACAATAAAGCAAATGATAAGCACTGTTATTTGCGATAGCAAATTTCAGGCGGGCCCGAAACGGAGGCGGATACGTGCGACATAGCAGTTGTGCGCGACATGAAAGGGCGCGCCGGGAGGGCGGTTTTTATTTAGAACTTATGGTTATAAAAACTGGTTTTCTTATATTTTTGACTGCGCGCCGCCGCTCCTGGGCGACGCGCTGCGGTCAGGCGCTGCCGCGCTTTTTTTGCGCATCCCGGTCCGACCAGCGCCGGCGGGGAGAAAAATTTCACGAAACTTACGGCGAGGGTTTTCCCGGTTCGTTACGAAGTCGTTTGCCGATACGATGGCGCCCGAAAACCATAAACGCGACCAATTGTTACCCGTTGGGACGCGCAGCGGGGAATGCACCCCATTCTCCGGCACAGCGACTGGGCACTTTATCCAAGTTGGGAGACTTCCACATGCAACGCCGTTCATTCCTCAAGAAAGCCACTCTGGGCGCGGCCGCCGGCGGCGCCACCCTGGCAGCCCCCGTATTCGCGCAGGACGCGCCGACGCTGAACTGGCGCCTGGCGTCGAGCTTCCCGCGCAGCGCCGACGCCATCTATTCCGGCGGCGAAAGCCTGGCCAAGTACGTCTCGGAGGCCACGGGCGGCAAGTTTTCCATCCGCGTGTTCCCCGCCGGCGAAATCGTGCCGGCCCTGCAGGTGCTGGACGGCGTGCAGAACGGCACCATCGAGTGCGGGCATTCGGCCTCGTACTACTACTTCGGCAAGGACCCCATCCTGAGCTTCGACGCGGCGGTGCCGTTCGGCCTGAACACGCGCCAGATGAACTCCTGGATGCGCCACGGCGATGGACTGAAGCTGATGCGCGAGGTGTTCAAGAAGTACAACGTGGTGAACTTCCCGTGCGGCTATACCGGCACCCAGATGGGCGGCTGGTTCCGTAAGGAAATCAACACGCTGGACGATCTCAAGGGCCTGAAGTTCCGCATGAGCGCGTTCGCCGGCGCGGTGCTGTCGCGCCTGGGCGTGGTGCCGCAGCAGATCGCGGGCGGCGACATCTATCCGGCGCTCGAGAAGGGCACCATCGACGGCGCCGAATGGATCGGCCCCTACGATGACGAGAAACTGGGCTTCAACAAGGTGGCGCCGTACTACTACTTCCCGGGCTGGTGGGAAGGCACGCTGCAGGTGTCGCTGTACGTGAACCAGGACGCCTACAACAAGCTGCCCAAGCACTACCAGGCGGTGCTGGACCAGGCCTCGGCTGCGGCGACCAACGACATGATCGCCAAGTACGACGCGGAGAACCCGGGCGCGCTGCGCCGCCTGATCGCCGCCGGCGCCAAACTCAAGTCCTTCCCCAAGCCGGTGCTCGACGCCTGCTACCAGGAAGCGCTGAAGGTGTACGCCGACATGAGCGCGAAAGACCCGATGTTCAAGAAGGTCTACGAAAACATGCGCGACTTCCGCGACAACGAGCTGCCCTGGTTCCGCGTGGCCGAAGGCAGCTTCGACAGCTACATGGGCACCATCAACCGCGGCAAGTAAGTCCGCGGCGATGTCCCCGGGGCGCGCGCCTTCTTGCCATGAAGCGCGCGCCCTTTTCGTCCTCTCCTGGTAGACCCTAGCAGCCGCCGGGCATGCCGGCCCGGCGGTGTCGGAAATCCATCATGAATGCCCTATTAGCCTTGTCCCGCTTGATCGACGCGATCAACACGGCGGTCGGCCGGTGCGTGACGTGGCTGACGCTGGTCGTCGTCGTCATCAGCGCCGGCAACGCCGTCATCCGCAAACTGTTCCAGACCAGCTCCAACGCGTGGCTGGAGCTGCAGTGGTATCTGTTCGGCGCCATTTTCCTGCTGGCCGCCGGCTACACCCTGCTCAAGAACGAGCACGTGCGCGTGGACGTGCTCTCGTCCAAGCTGCCGCGCCGCGCGCAGGTGTGCATCGACATCTTTGGCGTGATTTTCTTCCTGCTGCCGGCCTGCGTGCTGATCGCCTATCTGTCGTGGCCCATGTTCATGGACTCCTACGTGACGCATGAAATGTCTTCCAACTCCGGCGGCCTGATCCGCTGGCCGGTCAAGCTGCTGATTCCCGTGGGCTTCAGCCTGCTGATCCTGGCCGGCATTTCGCACCTCATCAAGTGCGTGGGTTTTCTGATGGGGCGCTGCCCCGATCCGGGCGCGCGCGAGGAGGCCGAGTCGGCGGAGGAAGCGCTGGCGCGCGAGATCGCCGAGGAGGCGCGGCAGCGCGAAGCGCGCGAGCTGGGCCAGCGCCAGCCGGGCGATGACGGGGAGGGCCGTTGAACATGGATTTCTTCATTGCAAACATGGCCCCCATCATGTTCGCCACGCTTGTGGTGTTCCTGCTGCTGGGCTTTCCGGTGGCGTTCGCGCTGGCGGCCAACGGCATTCTGTTCGGCCTGATCGGCATGGAACTGGGGCTGCTCAATGCCGCGCTGTTCCAGGCGCTGCCGCAGCGGGTGTTTGGCATCATCGCCAACGATACCTTGCTCGCCGTGCCGTTCTTCACCTTCATGGGGCTGGTGCTGGAGCGCTCCGGCATGGCGGAAGACCTGCTGGAAACCATCGGCCAGCTCTTCGGCACCGTGCGCGGCGGACTGGCGATTGCCGTGGTGTTCGTGGGAGCGATGCTGGCGGCCACCACCGGCGTGGTGTCGGCCTCGGTCATTTCCATGGGCCTGATCTCGCTGCCCATCATGCTGCGCTACGGCTACGACCGCCGGCTGGCCAGCGGCATCATCGCGGCATCCGGCACGCTGTCGCAGATCATTCCGCCTTCGCTGGTGCTCATCATCCTGGCCGACCAGTTGGGCCGCTCCATCGGCGACATGTACCGTGGCGCCATCGTGCCGGGCTTCGTGCTGGCGGGCGCCTACGTGGTCTTCGTGGTGGTGATGTCGCTCATCAAGCCGGACAGCGCGCCGGCCCTGCCCGAAGAGGCGCGTTCCTTCCGCGAGCCCAACGGCACGCGCGGCGGGCGCTCGCTGCTGGTGCTGATGATCATCTCGGCGGCCTCGGCGTATTTCACCGGGCAGTACCTGGAGTCCGACACCGCGCCCATCGACGAGCAGATCGTGCTGTCGCTGCTCATCTGGGGCCTGACCGCCTTCGTCATCGCCATCGTCAATAAGGTGTTCAGGCTGCGCCTGCTGTCGGCGCTGGCCGAGCGCGTGACCTTTGTGATGATCCCGCCGCTCTTTCTCATCTTCCTGGTGCTGGGCACGATCTTCATCGGCGTGGCCACGCCGACCGAAGGCGGCGCCATGGGCGCGGTGGGCGCCATCCTGATGGCGATGTCGCGCAAGCGCCTCTCGCTCAAGCTGCTCAAGCAGGCCATGGACACCACGACCAAGCTGTCGACCTTCGTGGTCTTCATCCTGGTGGGGTCCACGGTGTTCGGCCTGACCTTCCGCGGTGTGAACGGCGACTTGTGGGTGGAACACCTGCTGATCGGCCTGCCGGGCGGGGAGTACGGCTTCCTGATCGCGGTCAGCGCGTTGACCTTCGTGCTGGCGTTCTTCCTCGACTTCTTCGAGCTGGCCTTCATCATCGTGCCGCTGCTGGGGCCGGTGGCCGACAAGCTGGGCATCGACCTGATCTGGTTCGGCGTGCTGCTGGCGGTGAACATGCAGACTTCGTTCATGCACCCGCCGTTCGGTTTCGCGCTGTTCTACCTGCGCTCGGTCGCGCCCAAGGACCGCTACCGCGACAAGGTCACGGGCAAGATGATCGAGCCCGTGACCACGGGGCAGATCTACCGCGGGTCGATTCCGTTCATCGTGATCCAGCTGCTCATGGTGGCGGCCGTGCTGCTGTTCCCGGCCATGGTCATGCACTACAAGAGCGACGCGCCCGAGGTCGACGCCAGCAAGGTGAAAATCCAGGTCGACACCGACTACGGCGGCGGCATCTACGACACGCCGCAAGACCCCGCGGCCGGGTTCAAGTAGCCCGGCGCGGCAGGGCCGGCCGCGTCCTGCAGGCCCAGACCGGCGTGTCCGCGTGCGCCGGCGTCAGCGCGGGGGCGCGCGGCGTTGCGGCCGAACAGGGCGTTGAGCTCGCTGCCCGCGGCCGCCTGGGCGAAGCCCTCGAGCCGGCCTTCGGCCAGGCCGCGCGCGGCGCGCATGAAGCCGCCCCAGGCCGCGCGCGCCAGCGCGCCGCCCACGCTGACGCGCCGCACGCCCAGGCGGGCGGCTTCGTCGATGGAAAGGCCGCCGGGTGCGCCGAGCAGCAGGTTGACGGGCCTGGGCGCCACGGCCTGCACCACGGCCCGTACTTGTTGCGCCGTCTGGATGCCGGGCGCGTAGAGGCAGTCGGCCCCGGCTTCGGCATAGGCCTGCAGGCGGGCAATGGCGTCGTCCAGATCGGGCGAGCCGGCGAAGAAGTTTTCGGCGCGCCCCACCAGCAGCGTTTCGCCGCCCGCGGCGTCGATGGCCTGGCGCGCCGCCGCGATGCGATGCGCCGCGGTTTCGATGGGCAGCAGCGGGGCGGCCGGGTCGCCCGTGCTGTCTTCGATGGACAGCCCGGCCACGCCGGTTTCGACCGCCAGGGCTACGTTTTCGGCCACTTCGCCGGGCGTGGCCCCGAATCCGTTTTCGAAATCCGCATTGACGGGCAGGCTCGTGGCCCGCACCAGTTCGCGCAGGTGCGCCAGCACGGCATCGCGCGGCAGCGCATTGTCGGCATGGCCGGTGGACCAGGCCAGTCCGGAACTGGTGCTGGCCAATGCCTTGAAGCCGAGGTGCTGCAGAAAGAGCGCGCTGCCGATATCCCAGGGATTGGGCAATACGAAGCAGCCGCTCCGGTGCAACGCCCGGAAGGCGGCGCGTTTTTCGGAAATGCTCGGGGGCATGGGTATCTCTCCGTTTTTAATGAATTCGTCAGCAGGATTTAAGCGGATAGAAATATGACGAAAACCTGAATGGAAAACTGTTTTCAAAACCGCCGAAAACCCGCTTTCATTGTCAAATTTTGAAACTGGAGCCCATTTTTACGCCTATTGCACTCCGTAATGCGCGCATAATGGGGTCGCTTCCGGGTTTTCCCGGTAGGCTCTTTTTGCAAGCGTGTTGTCACCGTTCCGGCAGTTCGTGGTTCGAAATTCATGTCGTCGTTGCGTGACAGCATGGAATTTTTCACGGAGATGTCTATGACAGACGAGGCAAAACCGCGCAGGCGCTTCCTGCAGGCGCTGGCCATCGTGCCTGCTTCCACCCTTGCGGTGGGCACCATGGCAACCGGCTGTAGCAGCGCCGCCGACAAGGCGGCGCCGGCTTCCGCAAAGGCCTACGAGCCTACCTATTTCACCAAGCCCGAATGGGCGTTCATCGTGGCCGCGGTGGATCACCTGATTCCCGAAGACCAGTACGGTCCCGGCGCCGTCGCGGCGGGCGTGCCCGAATTCATAGACCGCCAGATGGAAACGCCCTATGGCCACGGCAAGCTGTGGTACATGCAGGGGCCGTTCCACCCCGACGTGGCGCCCGAGCTGGGCTACCAGCTCAACCAGAACCCCCGCGAGCTGTACCGCCACGGCATCGCCGCCTGCGATGCGTGGTGCAAGAAGACGCACGGCAAGGTCTTCGCCGAGCTCGACAAGCCGGTCCAGGAGCAGGTGCTGAAGGACATGCAGGCCGGCAAGATCGAATTCGATACCGTGCCCGCCAAGACCTTCTTCAGCTACCTGCTGACCAACACCAAGGAAGGTTTCTTCGCCGACCCGATGTACGGCGGCAACAAGGGCATGGTGGGCTGGAAGATGGTGGGTTTCCCGGGCGCGCGTGGCGATTACATGGATTGGGCCGACCAGCCCAATGTCAAGTATCCCTACGGCCCTGTGTCGATTTCCGGGGAAAGGGGCTGAGCGATGGCGATCAAGAAAGAAAAAGTCGATGCCGTGCTGGTGGGTTTTGGCTGGACCGGCGCCATCATGGGCCAGGAACTCACGGAAGCCGGCCTGAACGTGCTGGCGCTGGAGCGCGGCGGCATGCAGGACACGCCCACGGATGCGGAATATCCGAAGGTGCTGGACGAACTCGCCTATTCGGTGCGCGGCAAGCTGTTCCAGGATCTCTCCAAGGAAACCGTGACGATACGGCATGGCGTCGACGACGTGGCCGTGCCGTATCGCCAGAACGGCTCCTTCCTGCTGGGCACCGGCGTGGGCGGGGCGGGCTTCCACTGGAACGGCATGCACTACCGCATCCTGCCCGAGGAACTGGAGCTGCGCACGCGCTACGAGACGCGCTACGGCAAGAAGTTCATCCCGGAAGGCATGACCATCCAGGATTTCGGCGTCACGTTCGACGAGCTGGAGCCCAGCTTCACCAAGTTCGAGTACGTGTGCGGCACCTCGGGCAAGGCCGGCAACCTCAACGGCAAGATCGTCGAGGGCGGCAATCCGCACGAAGGCCCGCGCAGCAAGGAATACCCGCTGCCGCCCCTGACCACCACCTACGGCGCGCAGCTTTTCGAGAAGGCCGCCCGCGAAGTGGGGTTCAACCCCTATCCGGCGCCGGCGTCCAATGCGTCGGGCCCGTACACCAATCCGTACGGCGTGCGCCTGGGGCCCTGTAATTTCTGCGGGTTCTGCGAGAACTACGGGTGCTACATGTACTCGAAGGCCTCGCCGCAGACGACCATTCTGCCGGTGCTGCTCAAGAAGCCGAACTTCGAGCTGCGCACGCACTCGCACGTGATCAAGGTCAACCTGGACTCTTCCGGCAAGAAGGCCGTGGGCGTGACCTACATCGACGCCCAGGGGCGCGAGGTGGAACAGCCCGCCGACCTGGTGATCCTGTCGGCCTACCAGATGCACAACGTGCGCCTGCTGCTGCTTTCGGGCATCGGCAAGCCCTACGATCCCAAGACCAACGAAGGCGTGGTGGGCAAGAACTACGCCTACCAGATGAACGGCGCGGTGAACGTGCTGCTGCCCAAGGGCACCCAGCTCAATCCCTTCGTGGGCACGGGCGCGGGCGGCGTGAGCATGGACGACCTGAACGGCGACCAGTTCGACCACGGGCCGCTGGGCTTCGTCGGCGGCGCCAGCATCCGCCACGTGCGCTACGGCGGGCGCCCCATCAAGCAGACGCCCACGGTGCCGGGCACGCCCGCGTGGGGCACGGCCTGGAAGGCCGGCGTGCAGGACGCCTACCAGCGGTTCCTGACCATCGGCATTTCCGGATCGGTGATGTCGTACCGCGACGCCTACCTGTCGCTGGACCCGACCTACAAGGACAGCTTCGGCCAGCCGCTGCTGCGCATGACCTTCGACTGGCATGACAACGAGTTCGACATGCTGGCCTACATGGGCAAGCGCATGGAGGAAGTGGCCAAGGCCATGAATCCCGAGAAGCACTTCGTGGCCGTGCGCAAGAAGGGCGCCCGCTACGACACGCGCGTCTACCAGAGCACGCACAACACGGGCGGCGCGATCATGGGCGCCAACCCCAAGGAAAGCGTGGTCAACAAGTACCTGCAGAGCTGGGACGTGCCCAACGTGTTCGTCATGGGCGCCTGCGTGTTCCCGCAGAACATGGGCTACAACCCGACCGGCCTGGTCGGCGCCCTGGCGTTCTGGTCGGCCAAGGCGATTCGCGAGCAGTACCTGAAGAACCCCGGTCCGCTGGTCCAGGCTTGAGGAGGGACGCGTCATGATGAAGCAAACCATAGCCGCGGCCCTCGCTCTGTGCGCCGCAAGCGCCGCCTGGGCCGCCGAGGGCACGCCCGCCGCGGCCGACGCGCAGCTCGTCAAGCAAGGCGAATACTTGTCCCGCGCGGGCGACTGCATCGCCTGCCACACCGCCAAGGACGGCAAGCCCTTTGCGGGCGGCCTGGGTCTGGATTCGCCGCTGGGCGTCATCTATTCCACCAACATCACGCCGGACAAGGAAACCGGCATCGGCGAATACAGCCTGGAAGACTTCGACCGCGCCGTGCGCCATGGCGTATCCAAGGACGGCCACACGCTGTATCCGGCCATGCCGTATCCCTCGTACGCCAGGATGTCGCCCGACGACGTGAAGGCGCTGTATGCGTACTTCATGCAGGGCGTGCAGCCGGTCAGGCAGGAGAACAAGGACACGGACATCGTCTGGCCGCTCTCCATGCGCTGGCCGCTGGCGGTGTGGCGCTGGATGTTCGCGCCCGACGTCGCGACCGCGCCCGTTACCGTGCCCGACGGCGCGGACAAGCAGGCGCTGCTGCGCGGCCAGTATCTGGTCGAGGGCCTGGGCCACTGCGGCACCTGCCACACGCCCCGCGGCTTCGCGCTGCAGGAGAAGGCGCTCACCGACGCCGACGGCTCCGACTATCTGTCCGGCGGCGTGGTCGAGGGCTGGCTGGCCAAGAACCTGCGCGGCGATCCGGTGGACGGCCTGGGCGCCTGGAGCAAGGAAGACATCGTGGCCTTCCTGAAGTCCGGGCGCAACGGGCATTCCGCCGCCTTCGGCGGCATGGCCCAGGTGGTTTCGGACAGTACGCAGCACCTCACCGACGAGGACCTGAACGCCATCGCTGCCTACCTGAAGAGCCTGCCGCCCGCCCGCAAGGACGCGGCCGCGGCCCTGACGTACGACCCGGCCGTGGCGCAGGCGCTGCGCACCGGCAAGGACCAGGGCGACGGCGCCATGACCTTCCTCAACAACTGCGCGGCTTGTCATCGCAGCACCGGCAAGGGCTACGAGCAGACCTTCCCGCAGCTGGCGCTGAGCAGTACGGTCAACTCGGCCGATCCGACCTCGCTCATCCACATCGTGCTCAAGGGCGCGCAGATGCCGGGCACCGGCGCGGCGCCCACGCGCTATGCGATGCCGGGCTTCGACTGGCGCCTGACCGACAAGGAAGTGGCCGATGTCGTGACCTTCGTGCGCGCGAGCTGGGGCAACAAGGGCGCGGCCGTTACCGCGTCCGACGTGGCCAAGGTGCGCAAGGACGTCGGCGCGGCGGCCGCGCCGGCCCG
>NZ_LHSJ01000167.1:0-9429 GCF_001270295.1 Achromobacter sp. DMS1
CGGGGTGGGTCAGTTTTACTCCGACGATTCCGACGAAAGTGGGTCAGTTTTCAACCGGCGTTGACAAGCAGCGGCTCGCACCGCTTCATAGTGACACCAATTTATTTCATGAGGCGAGTGGGGTCGGGCTCATGTTTCACGTGAAACCGTCAAAGAATTGGCGACGGATAGCGAACGATGAATCGCTATCGATTCGGGGTCAGTCGCTGATGCAGCTTGCGGCCTCCCGCACTCGTTGGAGGGGAGTGGAAGGCGGAAAAGCGGGCACAGATAGTTTTACTCCGACGATTCCGACGAAAGTGGGTCAGTTTTCAACCGGCGTTGACAAGCAGCGGCTCGCACCGCTTCATAGTGACACCAATTTATTTCATGAGGCGAGTGGGGTCGGGCTCATGTTTCACGTGAAACCGTCAAAGAATTGGCGACGGATAGCGAACGATGAATCGCTATCGATTCGGGGTCAGTCGCTGATGCAGCTTGCGGCCTCCCGCACTCGTTGGAGGGGAGTGGAAGGCGGAAAAGCGGGCACAGATACATCGCGTTCTTGCAAATTGGTATTGCCAGACCCGAACCCGTGGATCGGGGAATAGATAACCGCACTCCACCACAAAGGCACGTTGGTATACACAAGCCGCAACCGGCGATGTTTCACGTGAAACAGTTCGCGGTGAAATACAGACGAGGTCGGCGGTGATGTTTCACGTGAAACATCACGATCTCATCGAGAGCGTCTGAAATATCGCGGCTTCCTTTTCTGGCTTGAAACCATCTTGCACGAACGGACGGCCGAGTCATGCCCCAATCGTTCCGTCTGATGTTTCACGTGAAACATCGGCAGCGTAGAGAAAAATGCTCGAAAGCGACATAAACAACAGATAAAGCTTGCTTCGGCGTTGTCTTTGATGTTTCACGTGAAACATCCCACCCCTGCCTCTATAATGAGCACCGAACGCTCTCTTTTTCCTCCCCGCATCATGGATTATCCCCGCGAATTCGATGTGATCGTCGTCGGCGGCGGTCACGCCGGCACCGAAGCGGCACTTGCGTCTGCGCGCGCTGGCGCCCAGACCTTGCTGCTCACGCATAACATCGAAACCCTAGGCCAAATGTCGTGCAATCCCTCTATCGGGGGGATCGGCAAGGGTCATCTCGTCAAAGAGGTGGACGCACTGGGTGGCGCCATGGCGCTGGCCACGGACGAGGCGGGCATACAGTTTCGCATCCTCAACGGGTCCAAGGGACCTGCGGTCCGTGCGACACGTGCCCAGGCAGACCGCGTGCTGTACCGCAAGGCAATACGGAGCCGCCTGGAAAATCAGCAGAACCTTTGGCTGTTCCAGCAGGCCGTGGACGATCTGATGGTCGAAGGCGATCGGGTTGTAGGCGCCGTGACCCAGCTCGGGCTGAAGTTCCGCGCACGCACCGTCGTGCTCACCGCGGGCACGTTCCTCAATGGGCTGATCCACGTGGGGCTGCAGAACTACTCGGGCGGTCGGGCAGGGGATCCGCCCGCGATTTCTCTGGGGCAACGGCTGAAGGAACTCAAGCTGCCCCAGGGCCGGCTCAAGACTGGAACCCCGCCGCGCATCGACGGCCGCACTATCGATTACAGCGTACTCGAGGAGCAGCCGGGCGACCTGGATCCGATCCCGGTGTTCTCTTTCATGGGGAACGCAGAGATGCATCCCCGCCAGCTTCCGTGCTGGATTACGCATACCAATGCCCGCACCCACGACATCATTCGTGGCGGGCTCGACCGCTCGCCCATGTACAGCGGCGTGATCGAAGGCGTGGGGCCGCGCTATTGCCCGTCGATCGAAGACAAGATCCATCGCTTTGCCGACAAGTCATCGCACCAGGTCTTTCTCGAACCCGAAGGGCTGGATACCCACGAGGTCTACCCGAATGGCGTCTCCACCAGCCTGCCGTTCGACGTGCAGCTCGAACTCATTCACTCGCTGCCCGGACTGGAACATGCCCACATTCTGCGACCCGGCTACGCCATCGAATATGACTACTTCGATCCACGTGGATTGAAGAGCACGCTGGAAACCAAGGCGATCTCGGGGTTGTACTTCGCGGGCCAGATCAACGGCACTACGGGCTATGAAGAGGCCGCCGCGCAGGGCCTGCTCGCCGGCGTCAATGCTGCTCTGCGCGCGCTCGGAAAAGAACAGTGGACGCCTCGCCGCGACGAAGCCTATCTCGGCGTGCTGGTCGACGACCTCGTCACGAGAGGCGTTACCGAGCCGTATCGCATGTTCACGTCGCGCGCCGAGTATCGGCTCAGTCTGCGCGAAGACAATGCCGATCTGCGTCTCACGGAAATCGGCCGCAGGCTCGGCATCGTCGACGATGCGCGCTGGACCGCGTTCAATCGCAAACGCGATGCCGTCGCGGCGGAAGTGGAACGCCTGCGTTCCACGTGGGTGAACCCTCGCATTCTGCCTGCCGAAGTGGCGGAACCGCTGCTGGGCAAGGCTATTGAGCGTGAGTACTCACTAGCAGACCTGCTGAAACGGCCGAACGTTTCCTACGAGGCGCTCATGCACGCCCGCAACGCGGATGGCTCCCTGCTGGCCGGTCCTGGCGTGGTGGACCAGGACGTACTCGCCGAGCAGGTCGAAATCCAGGTCAAGTACGCCGGCTACATCGCCCGCCAGCAGGACGAGGTGCAAAAGCATCTCAGCCACGAGCAACAGCCCATTCCGGCCGACATCGACTACGACGCCGTTACCAGCCTGTCGTTCGAAGTGCGCCAGAAGCTCAAGACGCACCGCCCTGAAACCATAGGACAGGCTGCCCGCATCTCGGGCGTCACCCCTGCGGCAATCTCTCTGCTGCTCATCCACCTCAAGCGCCTGCACTACGGCACGCGCAAGTACGCGGCATGAGCGGCGCCCGGCCGCCCGTAGGCGCTCATGCCGGAGCCCGCAAGGGCGAAGGCTCCACGGTGAGCGGCGCCCGGCCGCCCGCAGGCGCTCATGGCGACGCCGATCTCGCCGGCCGCCTGGAGCGCGCTTGCGCCCAGCTCGGCCTGGCCGCGAGCGACGAGGCGCGCGCCCGCCTGCTCGACTATCTGGCGCAGATGCAGCGCTGGAATCGCACCTACAACCTCACCGCCATCCGCGACCCGGGCCAGATGCTGGTACAGCATCTTTTCGACAGCCTGGCTGTCGTGGGCCCTTTCAGCGAGGCATTGGAAGAGGGCGCTTCCGCCCGCCTGTACGATGTTGGATCGGGCGGCGGGCTGCCCGGCGTGGTGCTGGCCATCATGCGGCCGCAATGGTCGGTAACGTGCATCGACGCCGTGGAAAAGAAAACCGCTTTCGTGCGGCAGATGAGCGGCGCGCTGTCGTTGCCGAATCTGCGTGCGCGGCATGCCCGCGTCGAAACCCTGGAGCCCGCCGGCTGCGATATCGTCACTTCACGCGCTTTCGCGTCGCTCGACGACTTTGCCCGGCTCGCGGGCAAGCACGTGCGCGACAGTGGTACCCTCGTCGCCATGAAGGGCAAGCTGCCCGAGGATGAGATCGAGGTGCTCGAAGCGGGCGGACAGTGGAAAGTAGACCGTATACAGCCGCTCCAAGTACCCGAATTGCAGGCTGAACGTTGCCTGATCTGGATGCGCCGCAGTCAAGGAACCCTATGAACAGCATACCCCCCAGCAAAACCGCCCGTGTCTTCTGCATCGCCAACCAGAAAGGCGGCGTGGGCAAGACGACGACAGCCATCAACCTGGCGGCGGGCCTGGCCACGCATCGACAGCGTGTCTTGCTGGTGGATCTGGATCCCCAGGGCAATGCGACCATGGGCAGCGGCATCGACAAGAACACGCTGCAATCCAACCTGTACCAGGTGCTGATCGGCGACGCCACTATCGACGAGGCGCGCGTGCGCTCGGAGTCGGGCGGCTACGACGTGCTGCCCGCCAACCGTGAGCTGTCCGGCGCCGAGATCGACCTCGTGCAGATGGAACAGCGCGAGCGCCAGCTCAAGGCCGCCATCGACGCGGTGCGGGACCAGTACGACTTCGTCCTGATCGATTGCCCGCCCACGCTGTCGCTGCTCACCCTCAACGGGCTGGCGGCGGCACATGGCGTCATCATTCCGATGCAGTGCGAATACTTCGCGCTCGAAGGCCTGTCCGACCTGGTCAACACCATCAAGCGGGTGCATCGCAACATCAATGACGATCTGCGGGTCATCGGCCTGCTGCGCGTCATGTTCGACCCCCGCATGACGCTGCAGCAGCAGGTGTCCGCGCAGCTCGAAGCGCACTTCGGCGACAAGGTGTTCAAGACCGTCGTTCCGCGCAACGTGCGCCTGGCGGAAGCACCCAGTTACGGCGTGCCGGGCGTCATCTATGACAAGTCGTCGCGCGGGGCGCAGGCCTACATCTCGTTCGGCGCCGAAATGATCGAGCGCGTCAAGCAGTTGTCCTGAGGTCCGCCATGTCCGCCGATGCAATGGTTTGCGCCTCCTCGTCACCGTCGGTCACGCATGTGCCGCAAGCAGGCCTGCGCGATGCATTGCGCGTGCGTCTTGAGGAAGCCGCGCTCAATGCCACGGCCGTGCAGGCGCAGTTGCTCTATGATGGCTGGCTGGTGCGTTTCGCGCCTTCCGCGGCCAAGCGGGCGCGCAGCGTCAATGTGCTGGGGTTATCCACACGTCCGCTCGATGAGCGGCTGGCGTATTGTTCATCGTTGTACGCGCGCCATGGCCTGCCCCTGGTGCTGCGCCTGACCAGCCTGGGCCCGGATTTCGGCCTCGATGCCGAGCTGCAGGCCCGGCAGTTCATTCATACCGGCGAGACCCGAGTCATGTGCATGCCGCTCGCCTCCGCGGATGGAGACTCTCCTCGCGGACTGCGCTTTGAAACCGTCGATGCCGCGCGCTTTGCCGCCGTCGCCGGCGAGATGCGCGCGCATTCGCCCGCGCATGTGCGCGAGCACAGGCAACGGCTGCAGGGCCTGGCTCTCGATGTCCAGCCGGTGCTTGCCACGGACGCCGCGGGGCGCTGCGTCGCCGCCGGCCTGGGCGTTCTCGATGGGGACGCGCTGGGCCTGTTCGACATCGTTACCCATCCCGACGAGCGGCGCAAAGGCCATGCCGATGCGCTGTTGCGGCATCTCCTGGCTTGCGGCGCCGCCGGCGCGCCCGCCATGCCTATTTGCAGGTGGAGCCGGAAAACACCGCGGCGCGTGCGCTGTACGACCGTCACGGATTCAAAGACTGTTATGCGTATTGGTATCGGGTGCCCGCCGAGCATCCGGTCGCCTGAGCCGGGCTCAGGATACAAAAGCAGAAAGAAAGAGGATTTACATTATGGCCACCAAGAAACCCAAGGGTTTGGGTCGCGGACTGGACGCTTTGCTGGGTGCCGACGCGCCCGCCATTGACAATATCGGCAAGGCTGCCGCCAAGCCCGAGGGTCCGCCGTCCACCTTGCCCGTCTCGAAAATGCGCGCCGGCAAATACCAGCCGCGCACGCGCATGGACGAAGGCGCCCTGGGCGAGCTGGCCGAATCCATACGCACGCAGGGTGTCATGCAGCCCATCCTGGTGCGCGCGCTCAATGACGATCCTGGCCACTATGAAATCATCGCGGGAGAGCGGCGCTTCCGCGCCGCGCAGCTCGCCGGCCTGAAGGAAGTCCCGGTCCTGGTGCGCGAGGTGGCCGACGAGAACGCGGCCATCATGGCCCTCATCGAAAACATCCAGCGCGAAGATCTGAATCCGCTGGAAGAGGCGCATGGCGTGCGGCGGTTGCTGGACGAATTCGGGCTCACGCACGAGCAGGCCGCCCAGGCCATCGGCCGCTCGCGCTCGGCCACCAGCAATCTGCTGCGCCTGCTCAACCTGGCCTCGCCGGTGCAGACCATGCTGCTGGCCGGCGATATCGACATGGGCCATGCGCGCGCGCTGCTGGCGGTCGATGCCGCCACCCAGATCCAGCTTGCCAACCAGATCATCGCGCGGCGCCTGTCGGTGCGCGAGGCGGAGAAGCTGGTGGCCAAGACCGCGCGCGAAGTCGAGGCCGGCAGCGCGCCGCGCAAAAAGGCCAACGGCGTTTCGCGCGACCTCACCCGCCTGGAAGAGGCGCTGTCCGACCACCTGGGCACGCGCGTGGCGCTCAAGGTCGGCGCCAAGGAAAAAGGCCAGATCGTCATCGACTTCCACGGATGGGAGCACCTGAATTCCCTGCTCGAGCGCCAGGGCCTGTCTGGGGTGGTGGATGCCTGAGGGGCGGCGGCCGGTCGTCGCCGTCCTGGCCACGGGCGGCACCATTGCCGGCGCACAGGCCAGCGCCACCGACGCGGGCTACCGCGCGGGCTCGTTTTCCGTGCACCAACTGCTTGAAGCCGTGCCGCAGTTGTCGGACGTCGCCGACATATGCGCAGAGCAGGTCGCCAACGTGGGCAGCCAGAACATGACGCACGGCGTCTGGCGCGCCCTGGCCGGGCGCGTCGATGCGCATTGCCGCGACGCGTCGGTAGACGGCATCGTCATCACGCACGGCACGGATACCCTGGAAGAAACCGCCTACTTCCTGAGCCTGGTCATCGCCAGCGACAAGCCCATCGTGCTGGTGGGCGCCATGCGCCCGGCCACCGCCCTGGGCGCAGAAGGGCCGGCCAACCTGTACAACGCCGTGGCCCTGGCCGCGAGCGGCCAGGCGCGCGGCCGTGGGCCGCTGGTCGTCATGAACGAAGACATCCATTACGCGCGCGACGTGCAGAAAATCGCCTGCGCCGGCATTTCGGCTTTCGCGTCGCCCAACCGGGGCAGGGCGGGTGTCATGCACGGCGGCGCGCCGGTCTTCTATTCGCGCAACGACACCGTCCACACCACGCAAAGCGAATTCGCTCCGGCGCCGCCGGAAGAGGCCGCGTGGCCGCGGGTGGACATCGTGTATGCGCATGCGGACATGCAGCCGGACACGATCGATTTTCTGGCCTCGCGTGCTGACGGCATCGTGCTGGCCGGCGTGGGCGACGGCAACGCCACCGATCTGGCCATGCAGGCATTGCGCCGCGCCGCGGCTTCGGGCGTGGTCGTGGTGCGGTCGAGCCGTTGCGGCAGCGGCCTGGTCGGACGCGACGTCGAGATCGACGATGCCGCCTGGGGTTTCGCCGCCGCCCGCGATCTCAACCCGCAAAAGGCCCGCGTGCTGCTCATGCTGGCGCTGACCCGGACGCGAGATGTCGCCGCCGTGCAGCGGTATTTCGAGCGCTATTGAAGCGCGCCCGGAACAAAGCCCCGCATTTCGGACGCGAAAGATTCGATGTATTGCTCGTATTTAGATATTGAGCATTTGCTCGGATTCATGCGAGCTTCCCATCGCATTTAATGCGAGCACTTTTTCGTTTCTTGTTGAGTCCTGGCTCGTGTTCACGAGGATCTGGTGCGGTCCTGGGACGGTCTTGCCGGGCGCGCGGCGCCGGGGGGGGGGCATGCGCGGCCCGAGCGCACCTTCGGTACATGGTCGGGGCGGCGGAACCGGAACCGGAATAGGGCCGCAAAAGCCGGCCGCCGCATCCCGCCCGGTCCTGCCGCGGTCTGCAAGTCCAGGCGTCCGCGAGGAAGGCAGGCGGACAAAAAAAGGGACGATTCTTTTTGGCCTGGCCCGCGCCATGCCGCCGCGGTGGCGCAAGCCCGCCCGATGCGGTAAGCTTTGCGCCCTCTGGAGAGCCGCCACGGCGACGACGGCAGGAAATTCGCTGTTTTCGCGCAAAGCGTTTGACACGGATTATGAAAGTGTTCATAATCTCAAGTTCTCCGCTGGAGGGGTGCCCGAGTGGTTAAAGGGGGCAGACTGTAAATCTGTTGGCCTTGCGCCTACGTTGGTTCGAATCCAACCTCCTCCACCAGAGACCCATACCCGAATCCAGGCGCAGTTGGCCTGGATTTCAAATGTCAGGCCTAGGGATCTGCAGCGCCTTCGGCAAGAAGGCCGTATGTATCCCTGGCCTTGGTTTTTAAGGGTTGGGTATAGAGAAGGTGAAAGGGTAGCCGCGGGTGTAGCTCAATGGTAGAGCAGAAGCCTTCCAAGCTTACGACGAGGGTTCGATTCCCTTCACCCGCTCCAAAAGGTTTACATGCCCATGTGGCTCAGTGGTAGAGCACTCCCTTGGTAAGGGAGAGGTCACGCGTTCGATCCGCGTCATGGGCACCACTAATTCTCACTTCTTTTCTTCAGTCAGAAGCGCAATCCAGGTCAGGAGTCAGCCATGGCAAAAGGCAAGTTTGAACGTACCAAGCCGCACGTGAACGTGGGTACGATTGGTCACGTTGACCACGGCAAAACGACGTTGACGGCGGCCATCACGACGGTGCTGTCGAGCAAGTTCGGCGGCGAAGCCAAGGGCTACGACCAGATCGATGCGGCTCCTGAAGAGAAGGCGCGCGGCATCACGATCAACACGGCGCACGTGGAATACGAAACGGAAACGCGCCACTACGCGCACGTTGACTGCCCGGGCCACGCCGACTACGTGAAGAACATGATCACGGGCGCGGCGCAGATGGACGGCGCGATCCTGGTGGTGTCGGCCGCCGACGGTCCGATGCCGCAGACGCGCGAGCACATTCTGCTGAGCCGCCAGGTGGGCGTGCCGTACATCATCGTGTTCCTGAACAAGGCGGACATGGTCGATGACGCCGAGCTGCTGGAGCTGGTGGAAATGGAAGTTCGCGAGCTGCTGTCGAAGTACGACTTCCCGGGCGACGACACGCCGATCATCAAGGGTTCGGCCAAGCTGGCGCTGGAAGGCGACAAGGGCGAGCTGGGCGAGCAGGCGATCCTGTCGCTGGCGCAGGCGCTGGACACGTACATTCCGACGCCGGAGCGCGCGGTTGACGGCACGTTCCTGATGCCGGTCGAAGACGTGTTCTCGATCTCGGGTCGCGGCACGGTGGTGACTGGCCGTATCGAGCGCGGCGTGATCAAGGTTGGCGAAGAAATCGAAATCGTGGGCATCAAGCCGACGGTGAAGACGACGTGCACGGGCGTGGAAATGTTCCGCAAGCTGCTGGACCAAGGCCAGGCGGGCGACAACGTGGGCATTCTGCTGCGCGGCACCAAGCGTGAAGACGTCGAGCGCGGCCAGGTGCTGGCCAAGCCGGGTTCGATCACGCCGCACACGGAGTTCACCTCGGAGGTGTACATTCTGTCCAAGGAAGAGGGTGGGCGCCACACGCCGTTCTTCAACGGCTACCGTCCGCAGTTCTACTTCCGCACGACGGACGTGACGGGCACGATCGATCTGCCCAAGGACAAGGAGATGGTGCTGCCGGGCGACAACGTGACGATGACGGTCAAGCTGCTGTCGCCGATCGCCATGGAAGAAGGTCTGCGCTTCGCCATCCGTGAAGGCGGCCGTACCGTCGGCGCCGGCGTGGTCGCCAAGATCATCGCCTAAGTTG
>NZ_LHSJ01000168.1:0-14994 GCF_001270295.1 Achromobacter sp. DMS1
CGCGCTGGCCGTCGACGCGAGCAACCTGCACAAACTCGCCCGCCGGCTCGGCATCAAAGCGTAGCGCGCCGCCGGCCGGCGGCGGGCGTCAGGCGCGGCTGCCCAGCGATTCGCCGCCCGGCGCCGCGCCATGCTCGCCGCGCAGCGCCGAATCCAGGTATTCGCTGCGGGCGCGCGCGGGCGGAAAGCGCATGTCGGCATAACTCACAAAGCGCGAACCGCGGGAAACGCGGTAGCCCAGCCAGATCAGCAGGAAGAGCGGAATTCCGATGTACGTGGCGGCCACGCCGCCCCAGTCGATGCGGTCCTGCAGGAACGCCTGGTAGTTCTGCCCCAGCGTGATGATCAGGCAGAGCACGAAAGCGAAGATCGGCCCGAACGGAAAGAACGGCGACACATAAGGCAGGTCGGCCGGGTTGCGTCCCTGCTTCAGGTAGCCCTTGCGGAAGCGGTAGTGGCTGATGGCGATGCCCAGCCAGGCGATGAAGCCCGTCATGCCGGACGTGTTGAGCAGCCAGATGTACACCGCGTTGGGGCTGAACACGAAAGTGAAGAAGCACAGCGCCGCCACGACGGTGGTGGCGATCAGGGCCCAGAACGGCACGCCGTTGCGGCTCACCCTGCCGAAGAGGGCCGGCGCCTTGCCGTCGCGCGCCAGGCTGTACAGCATGCGGGTGGCGGCATACATGCCGGAATTCCCGGCCGAGAGCACCGAGGTGAGCACCACTGCATTCATGATGGACGCGCCCGCCAGCAGGCCGGCGCGGTCGAAGATCAACGCGAAGGGGCTCACGCTCACGTCGGTGACGTCGTTGCGCAGCAATTGCGGGTCGGTATAGGGAATGAGCAGGCCGATGACCAGGATGGCCATCACGTAGAAAAGCAGGATGCGCCAGAACACCTGGCGCACCGCGCGCGGCAGGTTGCGGGCCGGATCCTTGGACTCGCCCGCCGCGATGCCGATGAGTTCGGTGCCCTGGAACGAGAAGCCCACCACCATGGCCACGCCGATCAGGGCCGAGAAGCCGCCCGCGAACGGCGCGTCGCCCACGGTCCAGTTGGCCCAGCCGCCGTGCTCGCCGCCCCGGATGATGCCCAGCAGCATCAGCACGCCCATGGCCACGAAGCAGATCACGGCAATGACCTTGATCAGCGCGAACCAGAATTCCGCCTCGCCGAAGCCGCGCGCGGACAGCGCGTTCAGGCCGAAGGTGAGCAGCAGGAACAGCGCGCTCCAGTACACGCCGGGCACGTCGGGCAGCCAGTACGCCATGACCAACTGCGCGGCAACCAGGTCCACCGCCACCGTGACGGCCCAGTTGTACCAGTAGTTCCAGCCCAGGGCGAAGCCGAAGCCCTCGTCCACGTAGCGCGCGCCGTAGGTGGAAAACGAGCCCGCCACCGGCATGGCCGCCGCCAGCTCGCCCAGGCTGGTCATGAGGAAATAGACCATGAGCCCGATGAGCGCGTAGCCCAGCAGCGCGCCGCCCGGGCCGGCCTGGGCGATGGTCGCGCCGGAGGCGACGAACAGGCCGGTGCCGATCGATCCGCCCACCGCGATCATCGTGAGGTGCCGCGCCGAAAGCGTGCGGCGCAGCCCCTGGGGCCGCGCCCCGCTTTGCTGTTCCGAGGGAGCCAAATGCATTCCTTTCTACGTCTTGTGAAGGCGCCCCGAAGCGCTGCCGGGTGCCGGGAATCTGAAGCAACCGGCGAGCATAGCGCAACTGGCGTGGCCGCGTATAAAAAGGGACAGGCTTACCCTCGCGGCCGCGCTACTGGAATGCGGTTTCCATGAAGGTGCGCAGCTTGCGCGAATGCAGGCGTTCCGGCGGCATGCCGCGCAGGCGCTCCAGCGCGCGTATGCCGATTTCCAGATGCTGATTGACCTGGCGCCGGTAGAAGGCGCTGGCCATGCCGGGCAGCTTCAGTTCGCCATGCAGCGGTTTGTCGGACACGCACAGCAGCGTGCCGTACGGCACCCGGAAGCGAAAGCCGTTGGCCGCGATGGTGGCCGACTCCATGTCCAGCGCGATCGCGCGCGACTGCGCGAAACGCTGCACCAGGTCGACGTGGTCGCGCAGCTCCCAGTTGCGGTTGTCGATGGTGGCCACCGTGCCCGTGCGCATGATGCGCTTGAGGTCCCAGCCCGACAGGCCCGCGACTTCCTCCACCGCCTGCTCCAGCGCCACCTGCACTTCCGCCAGCGCCGGCACCGGCACCCAGGTCGGCAGGTCGTCGTCGAGCACGTGGTCTTCCCGCACGTAGCCGTGGGCCAGCACGTAATCGCCCAGGCGCTGCGAATCGCGCAGGCCCGCGCAATGGCCCAGCATCAGCCAGGCGTGCGGACGCAGCACGGCGATGTGGTCGGTAATGGTCTTGGCGTTGGACGGCCCGACCCCGATGTTGACCAGGGTAATGCCGGAGTGGTCGCCGCGCACCAGGTGGTAGGCCGGCATCTGCGGCAGGCGCACCGGCTGTTCGGCATCGTCCGAGCCGGTTTCGCCGCGCCGGGTGATGCGGTTGCCGGGTTCCACCAGCATGTCGTAGTCGCAGTCGCCGGCGGCCATGAGGGCCCGTGCGCGGGCGCAGAACTCGTCCACGTAGAACTGGTAGTTGGTGAACAGCACGAAATTCTGGAAATGCGCGGGCGCGGTGGCGGTGTAGTGCTGCAGCCGGTGCAGCGAATAATCCACGCGCTGGGCGGTAAAGGGCGCGAGCGGACGCGGCTCGCCTTCCCTGCCTCGCCACGAGCCGTTGACGATGGCGTCGTCGGTGACCGCCAGGTCGGGCACGTCGAACAGGTCGCGCAGCGGGCGCTTGAGCGCTTCCAGGTGCTCGCCCTCCACGTAGGCCCCTTCCGAGAACGCGAAATGCAGCGGGATCGGCGAATCCGACTCCCCGACTTCCACCGCCACGCCGTGATTCTGCAGCAGATGCCCCACCTGCTCGATCAGGTAGTCGCGAAAGAGCGCGGGCTGGGTGATGGTGGTCTGGTACACGCCCGGCTCGGCCACGTGGCCATAGGACAGGCGGGTGTCGATGGGATCGTAGGTCAGCACCGCGATGCGGATGGCCGGATAGCAGGCCCGCGCCCGGGCCGCCTCGCCGCCCGATTCCAGCACCTGGCGGAACGCCGCGCGCAGGAAAGCGGTGTTGCGGGCATAGATGTCGGCCAGGCGGTCTACCGCCGCCACGGCGTCGTGAAAGGGTTCGAAGGGAATGGGAGGCGGACGGTTCAGGGAATCTGCCGAAAATACCGCGTTCATCATGGCTGGGCTCCGCTGTCGATGGCCGGATCGGTCCGGCGGCGGCCGGCGGCCGCCGGCCGTCTCGCGATTATGCCCGAGCGCTGTGACGCCTCCCGCCCGGTCCGTGGCGCCCCGCAGCTTTCCGCCAGGGGGAATGTTGCATTGCACTACAAATGTATTGAAACATTATTCCATTACAATAAGGCCCAACGTGCGCACCCCCCGCCGGCAAGCCGGTTATTTCAGCGCCTTTTCCGCCGGCTTGCCTCCCGCATAGCCATTAACGCCCACTCCGGATCCTGAAGTGACGCAATGACTCCGCCTACGCGAAAAGACCGACTTTCCTCCCCCCGCAGCACCTCCCGCCTTCTTCTCTGCCCTCCGCTCCTGGCGCTCGCGCTCTGCTGGCTGCCGCAGGCCGCCCAGGCATCCCTGCCCACCGAGCAGGCGCGCGCCTCGCTCAACGGCCTGCGCCTGGCCCAGGAACCCACCGTGCCCACCCTGCGCGACCGCGTGGTCGAGGCGGGCCTGGAAGCCATCGGCACGCCCTACAGTTGGGGCGGCGACGACGCCGACGGCTTCGATTGCAGCGGACTGGTGCTGTATGTGTACCGCGAGATCGCAGGCCTGGAACTGCCCCGCACCGCGCGGCAGCAGCGCGCCCAGGGCAAGGTCGTGCGCAGCAAGCAGCAGCTCCGGCCCGGCGACCTGGTGTTTTTCGCCACGCGCGGACGCGGCGCGACCTCGCACGTGGGCATTTACATCGGCCAGAACCGATTCGTGCACGCGCCGCGGCGCGGCACCAAGGTCCGGGTGGACGAGCTGCAGAATCCATATTGGTCCAAGCGCTACCTGGGCGCGCGCAGCTACCTCGACATGCCCCAGGGCCAATTGCTGGCCCAGGCCGAGCGCTGACCCGATGTCCGCGCGGGCGGCGGAAAGCCCGCCCGCGCACGGCCGCCGCCTCAGCCGCGCCCCACGAAGGGCATGGTGGTGGCCATGATGGTCATGAATTGCACGTTGGTGTCCAGCGGCAGCCGCGCCATGGCGGCCACGGCCTGGGCCACGTGGGCCACGTCCATGCGCGGCTCGACCCTGGTGCTGCCGTCGGCCTGCAGCACGCCGGTCGCCATGCGCTCGGTCATGTCGGTGGCGGCGTTGCCGATGTCGATCTGGCCGCAGGCAATGTCGTAAGGACGGCAATCCAGCGAAATGGACTTGGTCAACCCCGTCACGGCATGCTTGGTGGCGGTGTAGGCAATGGAGAACGGCCTTGGGGCGTGGGCCGAGATCGAACCGTTGTTGATGATGCGCCCGCCGCGCGGGGTCTGCGCCTTCATGACGCGGATCGCCGCCTGGGCGCACAGGAACATGCCCGTCAGGTTGGTGTCCACCACCTCTTTCCAGACCGACACCGGCAATTCCTCGATGGGCACGGCGGGGGCGCCGCGTCCGGCGTTATTGAAAAGCACGTCCAGCCGGCCGTATTCGCGCTGCGTGGTTTCGAAAAGCTCGCGCACCGCCTGCTCGTCCGTCACGTCGGTGGGAACGACCAGCGCCCGCACCCCGTCTTCCCCGGCCGCCGTGCGCGTGGCCTCCAGCGGCTCGCGCCGCCGCCCGGCCAACACGACCCGGTAGCCCTGCGCCAGGAATTCGAGCGCCACGGCCCGGCCGATGCCCGTTCCGGCGCCGGTCACCAGCGCGACGCGCGCCGGCGCTGCATTGTCGATCGTGCTCATTGGATTCTCCTTGTTATGGGCACTGATTGGAATGTCGCGCAAATGCTACCGCGAATCCCCCGCGCCCAACTGCAAGCGAAGTTTCCATTTTTTCCACCAGGGTTCCTCCCGCGCCCGGCGCCGCGGCGGACGGCTCGCCGGCGCGCACGGCCTCGGGCAAATGCGCCGTTCCGATCTGTCACAAGTCTTTATATAATTTTTGGGTATTTGTTTATTACTAAAAATCAGGAGACTTGAATGCATTCCTGCATCAGCCCCGCCGGACGGGGCGGCGCCGCGCTCGCGCTGGGCCTGCTGGCGCTGGCCCCTCTGGCGCATGCCGCGCCCGACGGTCGCCAGATCAGCCTGCAAGGCGCGAACGGCGCGCCCGCCTGCGTGACCTGCCACGGCGCGCACGGCGAGGGCAACCCGGATGCCGGTTTTCCGCGGCTGGCGGGCATGGGATCCAAATACCTGGCCGAACAGCTCGAAGCCATGGCCAATGGCTCGCGCGTCAGCCCGGTCATGGCGCCTACCGCCAAGGCGCTCGACGCGGCCCAGCGCCAGGCGGTGGCCGGCTATTACGCCTCGCTGCCCTTTCCCCTGGACGCGGACCGGCTGGCCGCGACCGCCATGCNCGGGCGGGGCGGCGGGCGGCAGCGCCATGCCCTGCAAATCGAGCAGGTCGGCTTCCAGCGTGACGATCTCGTTGCGGCCCGCGCCGCGGCTGACCGCCTTGATGGCCGCGCGGCTGATGACATGTTCGAGCTCGCGCACGTTGCCCGGCCACTGGTAGCCGCGCAAGGCATCCTCGGCGTGACGCGACAGCCGCAGGCTGCGCAGGCCCAGGCGCGCCCGGTTGAGCTCGAGAAAGCGGCCCGCCAGCAGCAGCACGTCGTTGCCGCGCTCGCGCAGCGGCGGAATGGGCACGGGGTAGACGGACAGGCGGTGATACAGGTCGGCGCGGAACGCGCGTCGCGCACCAGGTCGCGCAGGTTGCGGTTGGTGGCCGCGATGACGCGCACGTCGACGTGGCGCGGCCGGTCGTCGCCCAGGCGCTGGATCTCGCCGTTCTGCAACGCCCGCAACAGCTTGCTCTGCACGGTCAGCGGCAGCTCGCCGACCTCGTCGAGGAAGAGGGTGCCGCCATTGGCCGCGTCGAAGCGCCCCGGCCGCTCGCTCAGCGCGCCCGAGAAGGCGCCCTTGACGTGGCCGAACAGCTCGCTTTCGGCCAGCGATTCGGGCAGCGCCGCGCAGTTCACGTGCACCAGCGGCCGGGCGCTGCGGCGCGACAGCCGGTGCAGGCGGTGCGCGAACAGTTCCTTGCCCACGCCGGTTTCGCCCCACAGCAGTACGGGCAGCTCGGAATCGGCCACGATTTCGAGTTCGTGCAGCAGCCGCTTTATGGTTTCGCTCTGCCCGAGGATCTCGCCCGCCTCGTGCACCGCGCCGAGGCTCGGCGCGTCGCCGCGAGAGGCGCGCAGCGCGCGGATTTCAGATTCCAGGCGCGTGACCCGCAGGCAGGCTTCGACGACCACAATGAACTCGTGCAGTTCGGCCTGGGCCTGCGCGTCGAAGGTGCCGATGTCCAGCGCGTCCAGGGTGAGCGCTCCCCAAGGCTGGCCTTCGACATACAGGCTGGTGCCCATGCAGTCGTGCACCGGCAGCGGAAGCCCGGCCTGGCCGTCGATCAGGCCGTCATAGGGGTCGGGCAGGGTGCTTTCGTGGTGGAAACAGGTCACGCCGCGCCGCGCCAGGATGGCGGCGAGCCGCGGGTGCTGCGCCACCTCGAAGCGGCGGCCCAGCGCATCCTCGACCAGCCCGTCCACGGCGATGGGCCGCAGATGGCCCGCCTCGAGCTGCAGCAGCGCCACCGCGCCGCACCGGAAGTGCGCGCGCAGGCTGCTCACCAGGCGCTGCAGGCGCACCGCCTGCGGGAGTTCGGCGACGAGATCGGCGAGAAGCAGGGCTTGCATCGGGTTTATTTCACCATGTAAAGGTAATAAATACCTTAAAAAGCTGCGGTAAATATTACCTCAGCGGCGGCCCGGCCCTTGATTTTCCTGGTATTTCCGGCTGGCACGGTTTTCGCTTTGAGAGCGGTACTCCCTACACCGTGCGAGGAAAGCACCATGAACCTGATCGACCAGCCGCTGGGCCAATTGGCGCGAACCATTCCGGGCGCCACCCGAATCTTCCACGAATACGACCTCGATTTCTGCTGCGGCGGCAAGCACAGCCTGCGGGAAGCCGCGGCCGAGAAATCCCTGGATCCCGCCGCCATCGAGGCGCGGCTGCTGGCCGCGACCGACGCGGGGCAGGAGCGCCGCGATTGGGGCGGGGCCTCGCCTTCCGACCTGATCGACCACATTCTCGTGCGATACCACGAGCGCCACCGCGAGCAGCTGCCCGAGCTGATCCGCCTGGCGCGCAAGGTCGAGCAGGTGCACGCCGGCCATCCGGACTGCCCGGCGGGATTGGCCGAACTGCTGCACGGCATGCAGCAGGAACTCGAAAGCCACATGCAGAAAGAAGAACTCGTGCTCTTTCCGCTGCTTGCGCGCGGCCATGCCGCGATGGCGGGCGGCCCCATCATGGTCATGCGCATGGAGCACGACCAGCACGGCGACGCGCTGCGGGAGCTGCTGGCGCTGACCCACGACATCACGCTGCCGCGCGGCGCCTGCAACACCTGGCGCGCGCTGTACCTGGGCCTGGCCGCGTTCCGGGAAGACCTGATGGAACACATCCACCTGGAAAACAACATTCTTTTCGAAGACGCGTCCCACGCCGCCGAGGCAAAGCACGCCTGACCCGACTTCCAACCGCAAAGGGCATTTTCATGGGTCCGTACCGCAAACTCTGGTTCATTCTCATCGCCGTGCTGGCGGTAACGTTTTCGCTGCTGGGCTACTACGGCGCCGAAGTCTACCGGCAGGCGCCGCCCATTCCGCAGCGGGTCGACACCGCCGACGGCCGGACGCTTTTCACGCAGAAGGACATCCTCGATGGCCAGACCGCATGGCAGTCCGTGGGCGGCATGCAATTGGGCTCGATCTGGGGCCACGGCGCCTACCAGGCGCCCGACTGGACCGCCGACTGGCTGCACCGCGAACTGACCGCGTGGCTGGACCTGGCCGCCCAGGCGCGCTACGGCATGCCGTACGCGGAACTGGATGCGCCGCGCCAGGCCGGCCTGCGCGAGGAACTGCGCGCCGAATACCGCGGCAACCGCGCCGATCCGGCCACCGGCGCGCTTACCGTGTCGGCGCGCCGCGCCCAGGCCATGGCGCAGACGGCGGCCTATTACGACCAGTTGTTTTCCGATGCGCCGGCGCTGCACGAGAGCCGCGAGCATTTCGCCATGAAGGAAAACACGCTGCCCAGCGCCCAGCGCCGCGCCCAGCTCGCGCACTTCTTCTTCTGGACCGCCTGGGCCGCGGCGACGGAGCGGCCGGGCCACGAGGCCACCTATACCAACAACTGGCCGCACGAACCGCTCATCGGCAACCACCCCAGCGCGGAGAACATCATCTGGTCCATCGCCAGCGTGGTGATCCTGCTGGCCGGCGTGGGCCTGCTGGTGTGGGGCTGGGCCTTCCTGCGCGAGCACGACGAGCCGCTGCCGGCCCCCGCCGCGCAAGACCCGCTGACCACGTTCGCGCTCACGCCCTCGCAGCGCGCGCTGGGCAAGTACCTGTTCCTGGTGGCGGCCCTGTTCGTGTTCCAGGTCTTCATCGGCGGCTTCACGGCGCACTACACCGTCGAAGGGCAGAAGTTCTACGGCGTGGACGTGTCGCAGTGGTTCCCGTATTCGCTGGTGCGCACCTGGCACATCCAGGCGGCGCTGTTCTGGATCGCGACGGGGTTCCTGGCCGCGGGCCTGTTCCTGGCTCCCCTGATCAACGGCGGCAAAGACCCGAAACACCAGAAGCTGGGCGTGGACATTCTGTTCTGGGCGCTGGTCGTGGTGGTGGTCGGATCCTTCGTCGGCAACTATCTCGCCATCGCGCAGGTCATGCCGCCCGAGTGGAACTTCTGGCTCGGGCACCAGGGCTATGAATACGTGGACCTGGGCCGGCTGTGGCAGATCGGCAAGCTCGCGGGCATCGCCTTCTGGCTGCTGCTGATGGTGCGCGGCATCGCCCCCGCATTCAGAAAGCCCGGCGGCGACAAGAACCTGCTGGCGCTGCTCACCGCGTCGGTCGTGGCCATCGGGCTCTTCTACGGCGCGGGCCTGTTCTACGGCGAGCGCACCAACCTGTCCGTCATGGAGTACTGGCGCTGGTGGGTGGTGCACCTGTGGGTGGAAGGCTTCTTCGAAGTGTTCGCCACCACGGCGCTGGCATTTGTCTTCTCGACGCTGGGGCTGGTGTCGCGGCCCATGGCGACGGCCGCCAGCCTGGCTTCGGCCTCGCTCTTCATGCTGGGCGGCATCCCGGGCACCTTCCACCACCTGTACTTCGCGGGCACCACCACGCCGGTGATGGCGGTGGGGGCGAGCTTTTCCGCGCTGGAAGTGGTTCCGCTCATCGTGCTGGGCTACGAGGCCTGGGAAAACTGGCGGTTGCGCGAGCGCGCGCCCTGGATGGCGAACCTCAAGTGGCCCCTCATGTGCTTCGTGGCGGTGGCGTTCTGGAACATGCTGGGCGCGGGCGTTTTCGGCTTCATGATCAACCCGCCGATCTCGCTCTACTATATCCAGGGCCTCAACACCACGCCTGTGCATGCCCATGCCGCGCTGTTCGGGGTGTACGGATTCCTGGCGCTGGGCTTCACCCTGCTGGTGCTGCGCTACATCCGGCCGGATTACGTGCTGCGGCAAGGGCTCATGAAAACCGCGTTCTGGGGGCTGAACCTGGGGCTCGCGCTGATGATCCTCACCAGCCTGCTGCCCATCGGCATCATCCAGTTCCACGCCAGCGTCAGCCAGGGCCTGTGGTATGCGCGCAGCGAGGCGTTCATGCAGCAGGACATTCTGCAGACCCTGCGCTGGGTGCGCACCTTCGGCGACGTGGTGTTCATCGCCGGCGCGGTTTCCATGGCGCTGCAGGTCGTGCTGGGCCTGCTGGGACGCGCGCGCATCCCGGCGCTGCCGCGCGACGCCGCCGCGGTGGGCGTGCCGCGCTGAGCGGCAAGACGAAGGCGGTCCGCGCCCGCGGGCCGCCGTCCAACCGGAGAGAGCGCATGACCCATGTCGTTACCGAGCCGTGCATACGCTGCAAATACACCCGCTGCGTGGTCGTCTGTCCGGTGGATGCCTTCCGCGAAGGCGCCGACATGCTGGTCATCGACCCGGGCGACTGTATCGACTGCACGCTTTGCGTTCCCGCCTGTCCGGTCGGCGCGATTTTTTTCGAAGCGGACGTGCCCGCGGACCAGCGGGATTTCGTCGAAATCAATGTCCGGCTGGCCACGCGCTGGCCGGTCATCGCGCGGGGCAAGAACGCCTTGCCGGACGCCGACCGATGGGCCGGCGTGCAAGCCAAGCGCGCCTTCCTCGACGAGGGGCCGTAGGGACGAAGCGGCGCAGGGGCGGGCGCCCGCGCGTTGCCGTCATACCGAGGCGCGCACCAGCGCCAGGCGGATCTTCTCGATCGCGCGCGACGGGCTCAGCTGCTTGGGACAGACTTCGGTGCAGTTCATGATCGTGCGGCAGCGGTAGAGCCTGTACACGTCGTCCAGGTAGGCCAGCCGCTCGGCCGTCGCCGTGTCGCGCGAATCCGCGATGAAGCGGTACGCCTGCAGCAGCCCGGCCGGGCCGATGAACTTGTCGGGATTCCACCAGTACGACGGGCAGAACCCGCTGCAACAGGCGCACAGAATGCACTCGTACAGGCCGTCCAGCCGCTCGCGCGCCTCGGGCGACTGCAGGCGCTCGCGCTCGGGCGGCGGTTCGCGGTTGATGAGGTACGGGCGGATTTCTTCGTAATGCGCGAAGAACTGCGTCATGTCCACGATGAGGTCGCGGATGACCGGAAAGCCCGGCAGCGGCCGCAGCACCACCGGCTCTTTCAGCGCGCGCAAGGGCTGGATGCAGGCCAGGCCGTTGCGGCCGTTGATGTTCATCGCGTCCGAGCCGCACACGCCTTCGCGGCACGACCGCCGGAACGACAGGCTGTCGTCCAGGCCCTTGAGCCGCACCAGCGCGTCCAGCAGCATGCGGTCGCCGGGCGAATCGGGCAGGTCGTACTCCTGCATGCGCGGGCGGGCGTCCGTATCGGGGTCGTAGCGGTAGACCTGGAAGCGCATGGCGTGGGCCTGCGGCGGGATTCAGAAAACCCGCGCCAGCGCCAGCAGCACGCGCAGGAACACCAGCCCCAGCGCGCTCGCCGCCAACGCCAGCACGGCAAGCCGCAGCCACGGACGGTGGATGTAGTCCAGCGCCACGTCGCGCGCACCCACCCAGCCGTGCAGGCATAGCGCCGCAGCCACCGCCAGGATCAGCGTGCCACCCAGCGGGATGGCGCGCGAACGCCGCCCACGTGTGGTAGTCCGGCGGCCCCGCCGCCAGCAGAAAGCCCGCCAGCGCGGCGGCCGCCGCCAGCAGCGCCAGCGCGCTCAGGCGCTGCATCAGCCAGGCGCGCTGGCCCGTGAATTGCCTCATGCCGCCCTCCATGCGATCAGCAGCGCCAGCGCCGCCAGCAGCGCCAGCACGATCCGCGCGCTCGCCCGCGCCGTGCGCAGGCGAGCGCCCAGGCCGGCGTCCATCAGCAAGTGGCGTATGCCCGCCACCAGGTGAAAACAGAACGCCCATAGAAACACGAACACCAGCGGCGCGGCCCAGGGCGAACGCAGCGCGGCGGCCAGCGCGTCATACTCCGCCTGGCCGCGCAGCGACCGGGACAGCAGATCCGGCGCCCAGGGAACGAACAGCAGCAGACAGACGCCGGAAATCCGGTGCCCGATCGACACGAGCGCACCCACCGGAAACCGGATCGCAAACAGGTTCAGAAAACGCGGCAGCCGTGCTGGATCGAGACGGCCGCCCACGGCCGAAACCGCCTTGCGCCGGGAGGCGGCGGCCGCGCGCGCCATGTCAGCGGCTCCCGCCTGCCAGGCAGGGCGGGGCGGCGACGCGGCGCGCGCCGCCGCGACGCAAGGGCGGGCGCGGCTCAGCCATCCTGCAACCCGGCGGGCGGCGTCTCGGGCGCGCGGCTCAGCTGATAGCCGTACCAGAGACTCTGGGCAATGCGTTGCGCCATCTCCACGGCGTGCCTCGCCATCGCCTGGTTCGGCTGCGCCGCGGCCGTCTCGCGGAACAGCGCCAGCCAGCGCTGGAACAGCTCGGCGCTCAAGTCGGGCAGCGCAATATGCTTGGGCATGGGCGTGCCCGTGAACCGCCGCGTGCCGCGCAGAATCGACGACCAGAAATCCACCAGCTTGGCCAGGTGCTCGTCCCAGTCGCGGACATGGCCATTGAAAATCGGCCCCAGCCGCTCATCGCGGCGCACGGCGGCATAAAACTGGTGCACCAGGTCCGTGATGGCTTCTTCGGTGCAAAGATCCGGCGACCGCACGGCGCCTCCTGTTTATAAGATATACGTTCAATGCATCTTATATCGGGGCTTGCAGCTTGAAAAGCGCTGCGCCGGGTTCGGGCGGAAATCGGGCAGGCACGAGAGGTTCAGCCCATTTCATGCGCTGAACGGGAGGCGTAATCGTCGCGGGGAAGCCGCCGACGGACTATCCGGCAAGTTCGGGCCAGGGTTTCGATGAGCGCCTCGGGATTCCGTTCGATCACGTCAAGCCGCGCCAGCGACGGTCCCCTCGGAGAGCGGTCGCCGCGCTCCCAGTGCCGCAGGGTCGCCCTGGAAAAGCCGAACCGCGCGGCGAACTGCTCCCGGGGCATGCCCACTTTGGGCCCGCACGGCCCTTGCGTCGACGGGGCGCGGACGGTGCACGCGCACGCCGCCCGCGCCTTCCATGATGCGTCCGGCTCTGGGGGGATCGGGCCAGATCGCCGATGAGGCCCTGGCGCTCTTCGGCGCTCAGGCGCTTCCCGGGCTGGAGGATGTAGGAGGGCAGTCCGGCAACGGCGTGCATTGATGGGCCCGAGCCTGGCGCGACTTTTCGCGGAATGCGCGGGAGGGCGCTGGAACGGCGGCAGAAAATCCGGCATGCGGCCCGTGTGCGTGTTCCGCGACGCAATTGCGGCCTGGCTGGCCCTGGGGCGACGTGGCTCCCCCGCGCGTTTACTCGATGTTCTGCGCCTGCTCCCGCATCTGCTCGATGAGCAGCTTCAGGTCCATGGCGGCGCGGGTCACTTCCAGGCTGCCGGCCTTGGAGCCCAAGGTGTTGGCTTCGCGGTTCATTTCCTGGAACAGGAAGTCCAGGCGCTTGCCGGCGCTGCCGGCGTGTTTTTTGCCGCCCGCTTTGCCGCCGTCGGTGAGCAGGTGGCGCAATTCCTCCAGGTGCGAGCGCAGGCGCGACAGTTCCTCGGCCACGTCGATGCGCAGGGCGAAAAGGGTGGCTTCCTGCGACAGGCGCTCGGACAGCTCTTCGCCGCTGATGTGGGCGAAGCCGCCGGGAAAAGCCGCTTCGACGCTTTCGCGCAGCTTGAGCGCCAGCTTGTCGCGGTGCTCGGCGAGCAACTGCGGCAGGTGGGCTTCGACCGTGTCCACGATGCGCCCCACGCCGTCGGCGCAGTCGCGCATCATGGCCGCGAGCCGTTCGCCTTCGCGCGCGCGACCATCCTGCAGTTGGGCCAGCGCCTGCTGGGCAGCCTGCATGCAGGCCGCGCCCCATATCTGCGGGTCCAGCGCGTCGCCGGCGCGCTGGCCGGGCCAGTTGAAGAGTTCGACCAGGCGCGGCGCGGAAATGTCGGGAATGATGCGGCGCGCGGCCTGCAGCTGTTCGGCCAGTCCTTCCAGCCAGGCCGGGTCCAGCGCGGCGAGTTCGGCCGAGGCGTTGCGCGTGTAGGAGACGCGCACCTCGACCTTGCCGCGCCCGAGATGCGAGGTCAGCAGTTCGCGCAGCGGCGTCTCCACGTGGCGCAGCTCGTCGGGCAGGCGGAAGTACAGGTCGAGAAAGCGGCTGTTGACGCTGCGCAGTTCGACGGCGAGCGTACCTTGTTCGAGGTCTGCGCGGGCGTTGCCGAAAGCGGTCATGCTGCGGATCATGGCGAGGTGTCCTGGTATGGCGATAAATGGGAACAGGGCGGGGCGCGTCGCCGCGACCGGCCCGATATCGCGGCAGGATACTCCAAGCGCGCGGTCCGCGCCGCCTCCGCCTCGTACAATGCGGCGGATCCCCGGGTCGGGCCCCGCGAGGCGGCCCGCGCCGGGACGACACCGATCTTCATCGCTACGGAGCTTGCCTTGAACACTTCTTCCGCCATCGCGCGGCCCTCGGGCCGCGCCGTCGACCAGCTGCGCCCCTTCAGCCTGGAGCGCGGCTACACGCGCTACGCCGAAGGGTCGGTGCTGGTCAGGGCCGGCGACACCCGCGTACTGTGCACCGCCAGCGTGCTGGACAAGGTGCCGCCTTTCCTGAAAGGCCGCGGCGAGGGCTGGGTGACGGCCGAATACGGCATGCTGCCCCGCGCCACCCACACGCGCGGCGACCGCGAGGCCGCCCGCGGCAAGCAGAGCGGCCGCACCCAGGAAATCCAGCGCCTCATCGGCCGCAGCCTGCGCGCGGTCTTCGACCTGAAAGCGCTCGGCGAGCGCACCCTGCACCTGGACTGCGACGTGCTGCAGGCCGACGGCGGCACGCGCTGCGCCAGCATCACCGGCGCCTGGGTGGCGGCGGCCGACGCGGTCAACTTGCTGATGCGGCGCGGCGACCTGGCGGCCAACCCCATCCGCGACGCGGTGGCCGCGGTGTCGGTGGGGCTGGTGCAGGGCCGCGCGGTGCTGGATCTGGACTACCAGGAAGATTCCGCCTGCGACGCCGACGTGAATGTGGTGATGACCGGCAGCGGGGCGTTCGTGGAAGTCCAGGGCACGGGCGAGGGCGCCACCTTCACGCGCGCCGAGCTGGACGCCATGCTGGCCCTGGCCGAAACCGGCATTGCCGGGCTGGTG
>NZ_LHSJ01000169.1:0-4969 GCF_001270295.1 Achromobacter sp. DMS1
GTTCGCCGCGGCTGGCGTCCAGCGGCAGCGCGGGCGTGCCGAGCAGGGCCGGACAGCGCGGCGATGCCCTCCTCGCCGCCCGGCGGGCAGCGGTTGATGGGCGCCTCGCCCGAGGCGATGGCTTGCGCGTAGGGCCGGCAGCCGTCGAAGCCGCACTTGGTGCACTGGGTCTGCGGCAGCAAGGCGTCGATGCGGTCGGCGAGGGAGGTACAGGACATGGAAATGCGGGGAAAGGCTCGTCGGGCGCCGGCAAAAAAAATGCCGGAAGCATCCGGCATTTTAGGACAGCGCCGCCGGGCGGCGTATTCAGGCGTGGCTGCGGATGAACTGGGCGATCTTGGGGCAGATCATCTCGCGCCAGCGGCGTCCCGAGAAAATGCCGTAATGGCCGCAGTTCGGCGCGGTGTAGTGCATCTTGCGCTCGGCGGGTATGCCCTTGCAGAGCTTGATGGCCGCGCGCGTCTGGCCCTGGCCGGAAATGTCGTCCAGCTCGCCCTCGATGGTGAAGAGGGCCGTGCCCTTGATGTCGGCCGGCCGGACGGGCTGGCCATCGACTTCCCAGGTGCCGTTCGGCAGTTGGAATTCCTGGAACACGATGCGGATGGTGTCGAGGTAGAACTCGGCCGGCATGTCGAGCACGGCGTTGTACTCGTCGTAGAAGCGGCGGTGCGCCTCGGCGTCGCTGTCGTCGCCGCGCAGCAGGTCGAGGTAGAAATCGTAGTGCGACTTCATGTGGCGGTCGGGTTCATGGCCATGAACCCCGCGTGCTGCAGAAAGCCCGGATACACCTTGCGTCCCGCGCCGGGGTAGCGGGCGGGCACCGGGTGGATCACCTGGTTCTCGAACCACGAATACGGCTTGGTGGTGGCCAGCCGGTTGACCTGGGTGGGAGACTGGCGCGGATCGATGGGGCCGCCCATCATGACCATGCTGCGCGGCAGGCAGGGGTCTTTGGCGGAGGCCATGAGCGACACCGCCGCCAGCACGGGCACGGTGGGCTGGCAGACGGACATCACGTGCACGTCCGGGCCCAGCAGGCGGATGAATTCCTGCACGTACCGCACGTAGTCGTCCAGATGGAAGGGGCCGGCCGACAGCGGAACCATGCGCGCATCCACCCAGTCGGTCACGTAGACGTCGTGCGCGGGCAGCAGCGCGCGCACCGTGTCGCGCAGCAGCGTGGCGTGGTGGCCCGACAGCGGCGCCACCAGCAGCACCTTGGGGTCGGAGGCGCTGGCCCGGCGCACGTCGCGCTGGAAGTGCACCAGCCGGCAGAACGGCTTGTCCATGGCCACGGCTTCGGTCACCCGCAGCTGCCTGCCGTCGATCTGCGTGGAGGGCAGGTTCCAGGCGGGTTTCTGGTATTCCTTGCCGATGCGGTGCATCAGCTCGCAGCCCGCGGCCATCTGGCGCGAGATCGGCGTATAGGCCAGGGGGCTGTAGGGGCTGGAGAACAGCTGGGATCCGGCGTCCGTGAATGCTGCGAACGGCGTCAGAAAAGCGCGCTGCATTTCGTGCAATTGGTACAGCATTTTCTAGATGTCCCTCGGGCTTGCGTGTGTCCCGATTATTGCGCCGGGAAGTATGGTTATTCCGAATTGGTCTGAAGAATCAGCCGGAAAACCCAGTCATCTGTTGCGAAAAAGCGACCCCCGAGTCCGTTTGGCCCCAGTTTATGGCGGGGCGCAAGCGTCGTCGCGGCATCCGATGGATGATTTATGGGCTAGGGCGGCGTTGCGCAAGCCCCGGGCGCCTACCAGTAGTTCTCGACCGCCAGGTTGCCGGGAATGCCCCGGCGGCCGGGCTTGAAACCCCGGTCGCCCAGCAGCTTGCGCGCGTCGGCCAGCATGGCCGGGTTGCCGCACAGCATGACCTTGGCCGTTTCGGCGTCCAGCGTCCTGCCGGCCAGGCGTTCCAGGCCGCCGTCGGCGATGAGCGTGGTGATGCGCGCCCGGGGCATGCCCGGCAGCGTCTCCCGCGTGGCGATGGGCAGGTAGACGAGCTGCGCGCCGCCCGGGCGCCCGCGCATGGCTTCGATTTCCGCGCGGTAGGCCAGTTCGGCCGCCGTGCGCACGCCATGCACCAGGATGATCCGTTCGTAGGACTGCCAGACCGCTTCGTCGCGCAGAATGGAAAGATAGGCGGACAGGCCCGTGCCGGAGGCGAGCAGCCAGAGGTCGCCCCCGGGCGCGAAGCGCTCGAGGGTCAGGAAACCGAAGGGCGTCTTGTCGATGTAGAGCGCGTCGCCGGGGGCGAGGCGCGCCATGCGGGGGCTGAATTCGCCCTCGGGAACCACGATGGAATAAAACTCCAGAGCGTTTTCGCCGGGCGCGGACACCATGGAATAGGCGCGCCACAGCGTGGGCGGGCCGTCGGGGGCTTCGGAGCCCGGCAGACCGACGCGGGCGAACTGGCCCGGCAGGAATTCGAATGCGCGGTCGCGCGTCACGCGCAGGGAAAACAGCTTGTCGGGCACCCAGGTATGGACGCTGGTGACGGTCTGGCGCGTATATTTGGTTTCGTCGGTCATCGGGTGTTGCGCAGGGCGGGCGGCGCGCCCGGCCCGGCGCGGGTCATTTTTCCAGGTATTGCAGCTTGTCCTGGACGCCGTTCCATTCGTCGGCGTCGGGCAGGGGTTTCTTGGCCCGGCTGATGGTGGGGAATTCCGGCGAGAGTTCCGCGTTGATGGCGATGAACTTGAGCTGGTCCTGCGGCACGTCTTCCTCGGCGTAGATCGCGTTGGCGGGGCATTCGGGGATGCACACCGCACAGTCGATGCATTCGTCGGGGTCGATCACCAGGAAGTTCGGCCCCTCGCGAAAACAGTCCACCGGGCACACGTCTACACAGTCGGTGTACTTGCACTTGATACAGTTTTCGGTGACTACGTGGGTCATGCGGAACTCCGGGTCGGCGGCTTTATGTATGTTTTGCCTTGGGATTTTACCCAATGCCGCAGGACTGCGCCCCGAATACCCGTGCTGTCAGCGTGGCCCGGCCTGCCGCGGGCCCGTGCCGCTGTGCTATGGTGTCGCGAAACGATACGCGCAACCATGATTATTACTTCGCTGCTCGATACCGATCTGTACAAATTCAGCATGATGCAGGTGGTGCTGCATCATTTTCCGGCTGCGCAGGTCGAGTACCGCTACAAGTGCCGCACGCCAGGCGTCAATCTGCGCCCCTACCTGGACGAGATCCGCGAGGAAATCCGCCAGCTGTGCCAACTGCGCTTCACCGACGACGAACTGCAGTATCTCGGCGGCCTGCGTTTCATCAAGAGCGATTTCGTCGATTTCCTCGGACTGTTTCACCTGCCCGAGCGCTGCATCCACGTGGGCGAGGGCGCGGAGCCGGGCGAGATATCCATCGAGGTGAAAGGCCCCTGGCTGCACACCATCCTGTTCGAGATCCCGGTGCTGGCCATCGTCAACGAGGTCTACTTCCGCAATACGCGCAAGAACCCCGACTGGGAAGAAGGCCGCAAGCGGCTGCAGTCCAAGATGCACCTGGTGCTCGACGATCCGGCGCTGGCCGATTTCCGGGTGGCGGAATACGGTACGCGGCGGCGCTTCTCCAAGGTGTGGCACGAAGAAGTCGTCTCCACCATGAAAGAGCAGATGGGTCCGCATTTCGCGGGCACGAGCAACGTGCTGCTGGCCAAGCGGCACGGCGTGCTGCCCCTGGGCACCATGGGCCACGAATACCTCCAGGCCTGCCAGGCGCTGGGGCCGCGCCTGCGCGACTCGCAGGTGTTCGCCCTCGAGGTCTGGGCCAAAGAGTACCGCGGCGATCTGGGCATCGCGCTGTCCGACGTGTACGGCATGGACGCCTTCCTGCGCGACTTCGACATGTATTTCTGCAAGCTCTTCGACGGCGCGCGCCACGACTCCGGCGATCCGTTCGTCTGGGGCGAGCGCCTGCTCGAGCACTACCGCAAGAACCGCGTCGATCCGCGCGCCAAGACCCTGGTGTTTTCCGATGCGCTGACGTTTCCGCGCGCCATCGAGCTGGCGCGGCAGTTCTCGGGGCGCTGCAAGGTGTCTTTCGGCATCGGCACCAATCTCACCAACGACCTGGGCCACGAGCCCCTGCAGATCGTCATGAAGATGGTCCGCTGCAACGGGCAGCCGGTGGCCAAGGTGTCCGACGCGCCCGAAAAGACCATGTGCGACGATCCGGCCTACCTGGCCTACCTGCGCCAGGTCTTCCAGCTGCCGCCCGCCTGAGCGCGGACGCGGTACAGTCCGATTTCGAGTTTTCTTTTCAACCATTCATCCGTTTCCGGGGGATTACCCATGAGCAGCATCAAGCGCGTCAACGTCGAAAAACGCCTGTCCGACATGGCCGTGTACAACGGCGTGGCCTACCTCGCCGGCCAGGTGCCCGATGACGCCTCGCTGGACATCACCGGCCAGACCGCCCAGGTGCTCGCCACCATCGACCGCCTGCTGGCCGAGGCCGGCACCGACAAGTCCAAGATCCTGATGGCCCAGATCTACGTCGCCAACATGAAGGAATTCGACGGCATGAACAAGGCCTGGGACGCCTGGGTGGCCGACGGCAACGCGCCGCCCCGCGCCACGGTCGAGGCCCGCCTGGCCAACCCGGACTACAAGGTCGAAATCGTGGTGACCGCCGCGGTCGCTTAAGAAGCGTCCGCTTGCCGAGGACCGTCCGTCAAGAAACGTCCGTTAAGAGCCGTCCGTTAAGAGCCATCCGTTAAGAGACGGCCATCGGGAGCCATGCGCCCGCCGACGCCTGGCGTCGGCACCCGTTCCTGCCCACGCCCGCCGGCCGCCGCGCCGGCGGGCGGTCGTTTTTCGGGAGGGGGATGTCCTACCCCTGCAGCAGCAACAGTCCGGCCAGCAGGCCGCCCAGTTCCTCGCAGCGCGCCAGCTCGGCCGCCGGCACGGTCTTGGGCGCCAGGATGGCCTGCGGCGTCTGGGCGTCGAGCCGCACGATGACC
>NZ_LHSJ01000169.1:5025-14289 GCF_001270295.1 Achromobacter sp. DMS1
CCCGCCGGCGCGCGAACCCGACAGCGCGGCCGACGAAGCGGCCCGCAAACGCTCCGCCATCGAAAACGCCCTGGCCCGCGCACGGGCCCGCCGCCACGCCACGCGCTCATGAACGCCGCCAAACGACGAGAAATATTCGCCCGCCTGCAGGCGGCCAATCCGCACCCCACCACCGAGCTGGAATACCAGACGCCGTTCCAGCTGCTGATCGCCGTGCTGCTGTCGGCCCAGGCCACGGACAAGTCGGTGAACATCGCGACCCGCAAGTTCTTCCCGCAATACGGCACGCCCGAGGCCATGCTGGCGCTGGGCGAGGAAGGACTGGCCGGGTACATCAAGACGATCGGCCTCTACCGCACCAAGGCGAAGAACGCCATCGCCACCTGCCGCATCCTGATCGAGCGCTACGGCGGCCAGGTGCCGCAGACGCGCGAGGCCCTGGAATCGCTGCCCGGCGTGGGCCGCAAGACCGCCAACGTGGTGCTCAACACGGCGTTCGGCCAGCCCACCATGGCGGTGGACACGCACATCTTCCGCGTGTCCAACCGCACCGGCCTCGCGCCCGGCAAGAACGTGCTCGAAGTGGAGCAGAAGCTCGAAAAGGTAGTGCCGCGCGAATACATGCAGGACGCGCATCACTGGCTCATTCTGCTGGGCCGCTACGTGTGCGTCGCGCGCAAGCCCAAGTGCCCGCAATGCGGCATTTCGGACCTCTGCGAGTACAAGCAGAAAACGCCCGCCTGACGCGCCGCGCCCCGGCCGGCGCCTCGCCGCGAGCGCCTATTTGCTGCGACGCATTGACCCGGGCCGCGCCCGCCGAGCCCGGTAATCCGCACATTGTCGGCGATCCGACAATTCCCCTTGCCGCACTGCAAAACCTATGACAAACCCTCATGGAATTTTGAGAGGGAGGTGCGCATACTCGCCGGCAACTCTCTGAAAAAGGCGGGCGCGTCCCGGTTTTTTCAGCCGCAAGGGCCGGGCGGATCGCCGGGCGGGGACCCACATAAATAAAATCAACGCTGGTATGGCGGACATGGACGACACGATCCTGGAGACAAAAGGCCTCACCAAGGAGTTCCGCGGTTTCGTCGCGGTCAATGGGGTCGACTTGCGCATCAAGCGGGGCGAGATTCATGCCTTGATCGGGCCGAACGGCGCGGGCAAGACCACATGCTTCAACCTGCTGACCAAATTCCTGGCGCCCACCTCGGGAACCATCAAGTTCAACGGCATCGACATCACCGGCGAGAAGCCTGCGCAGATCGCGCGGCGCGGCATCATCCGCTCGTTCCAGATCTCCGCGGTGTTTCCGCACCTGACGGTGCTGGAAAACGTGCGCATCGGCCTGCAGCGCCAGACCGGACTCTCGTATCACTTCTGGCAAAGCGAGAAGCGGCTGGCCGCGCTGAACGAGCCGGCGCGCGCGCTGCTCGACGAAGTCGACCTGGGCGGCTTCGCCGACGAACTCACCGTGAACCTGCCCTACGGCCGCAAGCGCGCGCTGGAGATCGCCACCACGCTGGCCATGGAACCCGAGCTGATGCTGCTGGACGAACCCACCCAGGGCATGGGCCACGAAGACGTGGACCGCGTCACGCGGCTCATCAAGCGCGTGAGCGCCGGACGCACCATTCTCATGGTCGAACACAATATGAATGTGGTGTCCTCGATCGCCGATACCATCACCGTGCTGGCGCGCGGCTCGGTACTGGCCGAGGGGCCCTATTCGGAAGTCTCCCGCCATCCGGCGGTGATGCAGGCCTACATGGGCACTACCGAAGGCGAATTGCAAGGAGCGCATGCATGAGCACCCCGGCGTTGGAAATCTCGGGCCTGCAGGCCTGGTACGGGGAATCCCACATCCTGCACGGCGTGGACATGCGCGTGGGGCAGGGCGAGGTCGTGACCCTGCTCGGCCGCACCACCACCCTGCGCGCCATCCTGGGCCTGACCGGCTCGCGCAAGGGCTCGGTGCGCATCCACGGCACGGAAGCCATCGACCTGCCGACCTACAAGATCGCCCATCTCGGCGTGGGCTACTGCCCCGAGGAACGCGGCATCTTCGCCAGCCTGTCGTGCGAGGAAAACCTGCTGCTGCCGCCCGTGGTGGGCTCGCTGGGCGGCGGCATGTCGCTGGCCGAGATCTACGACATGTTCCCCAACCTGCAGGAACGCCGGCATTCGCCGGGCACACGCCTGTCCGGCGGCGAGCAGCAGATGCTCGCGGTGGCCCGCATCCTGCGCACCGGCGCCAACCTGCTGCTGCTCGACGAGATCTCCGAGGGCCTCGCGCCCGTCATCGTGCAGGCGCTGGGCCGCATGATCACCGCGCTCAAGCAGCGCGGCTACACCATCGTCATGGTGGAACAGAACTTCCGCTTCGCCGCGCCGCTGGCCGACCGCTTCTACGTCATGGAGCACGGCCAGATCGTGGAGCACTTCGAGGCCGGCGAGCTTTCGGAGAAACAGGACACGCTCAATGAGCTGCTGGGTGTCTGAGCCGGCCGCGGCGCGCCCGGCATGGCGATCGGCTGAATAACAACACAATCTGACGTCCGCCGGCTTGCCGGCACACATACACCAAAGGGAAGAGGAGTCATCCCATGAAGCTGCACACCATCACTGCTGCACTGGCCATGGCAGGCCTGGGATTCGCCGGGGCTACCGCCCAGGCTCAAGGTATCTCCGACGATGTCATCCGCATCGGCTTCATCACCGACATGTCCGGCGTCTACTCGGACATCGACGGCAAGGCCGGCCTGGAGGCCGTGCGCATGGCCATCGAGGATGCCGGCGGCGCCATCAACGGCAAGAAAATCGAGGTTTACTCGGCCGACCACCAGAACAAGGCCGATGTGGCCTCGGCCCGCGCCCGCGAATGGTTCGACCAGCAAAAGGTCGACGTGATCATCGCCGGCACCAACTCGGCCACCAGCCTGGCCATGGCCGCCGTGGCGGCCGAGAAGAAGAAGCCCCTCCTGGCCATCGGGGCCGGCGCGTCCGACCTGACCAACGCGCAATGTTCGCCCTACACCGTGCACTATGCCTACGACACCGTGGCGCTGGCGCGCGGCACCGGCTCCGCGGTCGTGAAAGACGGCGGCAAGAGCTGGTTCTTCCTGACGGCCGACTACGCCTTCGGCCACGCCCTCGAACGCGACACCATGAAGGTGGTGAAGGACGCGGGCGGCGAGGTCAAGGGCGCGGTGCGCGCTCCGCTGGGCGCTTCGGACTTCTCCTCCTTCCTGCTGCAGGCTCAGGCCTCCAAGGCGCAGATCCTGGGCCTGGCCAACGCGGGCGGCGACACGATCAACTCCATCAAGGCCGCCAATGAGTTCGGCGTAACCAAGACCATGAAAATGGCCGGCCTGCTGGTGTTCATCAACGACGTGCACTCGCTGGGCCTGCAGGCCACGCAGGGCATGTACCTGACCGACGGCTGGTACTGGGATCAATCCGACGAATCGCGCGCCTGGTCCAAGAAATTCGAAGCCAAGATCGGCCGCAAGCCGTCCATGCTGCAGGCCGGCGACTACTCCGCCGTGGCGTTCTATCTGAACGCCGTCAAGGCCACCGGCACCGACGACGCCGACGCCGTCATGAAATGGATGAAGTCGAACAAGGTGAACGACTTCTTCGCCAAGGGCGGCTACGTGCGCGAAGACGGCCGCATGATCCACGACATGTACCTCATGCAGGTGAAGACCCCGGCCGAGTCCAAGGGTCCGTGGGACTACTACAAGGTCGTGGCGACCCTGCCCGGCGACGAGGTCTACACCAAGCTCTCCGAGTCGACCTGCAAGCTGGTCAAGAAGTAATCCCCATCGCACGATCCCGCGCCGCGGCCCCGGATGCGTTCCGGGCCGCGGCCTGAATCCGCTCGCCTTCATTCGCATGCGCAGGACTTTCACAAGATGAGTGACATTTTCGGCATCCCCATACAGGCCCTGTTCGGCCAGCTCCTGCTGGGCCTGGTCAACGGCTCTTTCTACGCCATGCTGTCGCTCGGGCTGGCCGTCATCTTCGGGCTGCTGAACGTCATCAACTTCGCCCACGGCGCGCTCTACATGCTGGGCGCATTCATCACCTGGATGGGCTTGTCGTACCTGGGGCTCAACTACTGGATCATGCTGATCCTGGCGCCCCTGGTGGTCGGACTGTTCGGCATCGTCATCGAAAGACTGCTGCTCAGGCACCTCTACAAGCTGGACCACCTCTACGGGCTGCTGCTCACCTTCGGGCTGACGCTGCTCATCGAGGGTCTGTTCCGCAGCTTCTACGGCGTGTCGGGGCAGCCCTACCCCACGCCCGAGGCGCTGCGCGGCGCCACCAACCTGGGCTTCATGATCCTGCCCAATTACCGGGGCTGGGTGGTGGCCGCATCGGTGGTCGTGTGCCTGGCCACCTGGTATGTCATCGAACGCACGCGGCTGGGCGCGCTGCTGCGCGCCGGCACCGAGAACCCCCGGCTGGTGGAAGCCTTCGGCGTGAACGTGCCGCGCATGATCATGCTCACCTACGGCTTCGGCGTGGCGCTGGCCGGCTTTGCCGGCGTGCTGGCCGCGCCGGTGCTGCAGATCTCCCCGCTCATGGGATCCAACCTCATCATCGTGGTGTTCGCCGTGGTGGTGATCGGCGGCATGGGGTCCATCATGGGCGCCATCGTCACCGGCCTGGGCCTGGGCGTCATCGAGGGATTGACCAAGGTGTTCTGGCCCGAGGCTTCCAGCACGGTCGTCTTCATCATCATGGCCATTGTTCTGTTGCTCCGCCCGGCCGGGCTGTTCGGAAAAGAAAAATGAATCGTCAATTCCTAGGCTATGCGGTACTGGCCATCGTCGTGGCCGCCCTGCCCTTCGTGGGGGTGTATCCGATCTTCGCCATGAAGGTCATGTGCTACGCCCTCTTTGCCTGCGCGTTCAACCTGCTGCTCGGGTTCACCGGCCTGCTGTCCTTCGGGCATGCAGCCTTCCTGGGCAGCGCGGCCTACGCCACGGGGCACGCGCTCAAAGTGTGGGGCTTTCCCACCGAGATCGGCCTGCTCTTCGGCGTGGCCGTGGCCGCGCTCCTGGGCCTGGCCATGGGCGCGCTGGCCATCCGCCGCAGCGGCATCTACTTCGCCATGATCACGCTGGCGCTGGCGCAGATGGTGTTCTTCTTCTTCCTGCAGGCGCACTTCACCGGCGGCGAGGACGGCCTGCAGAGCGTGCCGCGCGGCACCCTGCTGGGCGTGGTGGACCTTTCCAAGGACCTGAACCTGTACTACCTGGTGATGGCCATCTTCATCCTCGGCTACTTCGTCATCTGGCGCACCGTGCACTCGCCCTTCGGGCAGGTGCTCAAGGCCCTGCGCGAAAACGAGCCGCGCACCATCTCGCTGGGCTACGACGTGGAACGCTTCAAGCTGCTGGCCTTCGTGCTGTCGGCGGCCATCGCGGGCCTGGCGGGGGCGACCAAGACCCTGGTCTTCGTGTCGGCCACGCTGTCGGACGCCACCTGGCAGATGTCTGGCCTGGTCATTCTCATGACCCTGATCGGCGGCCTGGGCACGCTCACCGGCCCCATCCTGGGCGCGTTCATCGTGGTGCTGCTCGAGAACAAGGTGGGCGACTTCGGGCAGGCCATGGCCAGCCTCACGGGCGTGGACTGGTTCCTGCGCCTGGGCGAGTCGGTGACCATCGTGATCGGCCTCATCTTCGTGATCTGCGTGCTGGCTTTCCGCCGCGGCATCGTGGGCGAAGTGAGCGCCTTCATGGAGCGCCGCCGGGCGGCCCGCGCCTGACGCGACGCGCTGCCCGGACATGCCTGGGCAGCGCGCTCTACAATGGCGGGCACATCCCAAGCAAAGGTGCCCGACCATGCGCTACCCCTTGCTCCCGCGGCGCGCCCTGGCGCGTGCCGCCGCCGCGGCCGTCCTGTGCGCCGCCCCGGCCGCCCATGCCGCTGCCGCCTGCGAAGTCAGCCGCCCCGTGCGCTTCAGCGGCCTGAACTGGGAATCCAACCTGGTGCTGGCGGGCATCGAGCGCTTCGTGCTCGAACACGGCTACGGCTGCAAGACCACCGTCGAGATCGGCGAAACCCTGCCCATGCTGGCCGCGCTGCAGCGCGGCGACGTGGACATCACTCCCGAGGTGTGGCCCGGCCAGATCGAAGGCGCCTGGAAGAAAGCGCTGGCCAGCGGCAAGGTCAAGGGCGTGGGGCACGTGTACGACGCCGGCGAAGGCTGGTACGTGCCGCGCTATACGGTGGAACGCCATCCCGGCCTGAAGTCGGCCGCCGACCTGGCGCGCTACAAAGAGGCGTTCGCCGACCCTGAAGAACCCGGGCGCGGCCGCATCTACGGCTGCCCCGCGGGCTGGGCCTGCGGCACGCTGAACGAGAACCTCCTGCGCGCGCTGGGGCTGGAGCGCGACTACACCCTCTTCGCGCCCGGCTCGGGCGCGGCGCAAAAGGCCGCCATCATGTCGGCCTACAAGCGCAAGCGCGACATCGTGTTCTATTACTGGACGCCGACTTCGCTGGTGGGCGCGCTCGACCTCGTCAAGCTGGAGCTGCCGCCCTTCGACCAGGCCGCCTATACCTGCATGACCGATCCCAAGTGCGAGCACCCGGTGCCCACCGAATTCAAGCCCAATCCGGTCGTGACCGGCATGAACGCGGACTTCGCGCGCCAGGCGCCGCGCATCGCGGAGTTCCTCGGCAGACTCAGCATTCCCGCTCCGGCCATCGACGACACGCTGGGCTGGCTCGAAAACGAAGGCAAGGAACCCGACGACGCGGCGCGCTACTTCCTGCGCCGCTACGCCGAAGTCTGGAAGGCATGGGTGCCCGCCGACGCCGCGCAGCGCGTGCAGGCCGCCCTGGACGCGCCGTAGCGGGCCGTCCGGAACCGGGCCCGCGCGGCCTGTTGGTGCCAAGCGGCGCCGGCCCGGTTATCCTGACGGTCCGGCACGCCGGCGCGCCGCGCCGGCGCCACCACATACCGAAGGAATCGACATGGACGCCCTGTTTTGGCACAACGGACACTGGTCTACCGAAAACCCCAAACTGCTCGGCCCCGCCGATCACGCCTTCTGGATGGCGAGCATGGTGTTCGACGGCGCGCGCGCGTTCCGCGGCCTCACCCCCGACCTGGACCTGCACTGCCAGCGCGTGGTCCGTTCGGCCGAGAAAATGCTCATGAAGCCGCAGCTCGGCTGGGAGAAGATCCAGGATCTCTGCCTGCAGGCCGTGGCGCGCTTTCCCGAAGGCAGCGAGCTCTACATCAAGCCCATGTTCTTCTGCGCCGACGGCTTCCTGCTGCCCGAGGCCGACAAGACGCAGTTCGTGCTGCACGTCTTCAAGGTGCCCATGCCGGGCGACCAGGGCTTCTCGGCTTGCTTTTCCAGCTTCGCCCGCTGCTGGCCCAACATGGCGCCCACCGACGCCAAGGCCTCCTGCCTGTATCCCAACGGCCAGCGCGCGATCCGCGAAGCCGCCGCCAAGGGCTTCGATAACGCCATCATGCTCGACGGGGACGGCAACGTGGCGGAGTTCGCCACCAGCAATCTCTGGATCGCCAGGGACGGCGTGGTGAGCACGCCGGCCGACAACGGCACTTTCCTGAACGGCGTCACCCGCCGGCGCGTGCTGGCGCTGCTCCAGGCCGAGGGCGTGGACGTGCGCGAGCGCACGCTGACCCGCGCCGACGTCGAGGCCGCCGACGAAGTCTTTTCCACCGGCAACTACGGCAAGGTGGTGCACGTGAACCGCGTCGAAGACCGGCCGCTGGAATACGGTCCCATGGCGCGCCTGGCGCACCGGCTCTACATGGAGTACGCCGAAAGCACGCGCGCGCGCTAGGGCCGCCTTCCTCCGACTCCCGCTGCCCGCCACCCGCGGGCAGCGTCGCATCCAAGGATTCCGAGCATGCACACTCGACGCGATTTCCTGCGCGGCAGCGCCAGACTCGCCGCCGCCGGCAGCGCCCTGTCGCTCTTTCCCGCCTCGATCCGGCGCGCCCTGGCCATTCCCGCCAACCGGCGCACCGGCACGCTGCGCGACGTGGAACACATCGTCATCTTCATGCAGGAGAACCGGTCTTTCGACCATTATTTCGGCGGGCTGGCCGGCGTGCGCGGCTTTGGCGACCGCTTTCCGATCCCCGTGCCCGACAGTCCCGACCGCAGGCACCGCAGCGTCTGGGCGCAGTACAACGACCGCCCCGACGGCGGGCCGCGCACCGTGCTGCCCTTTCACCTGGACACGCGCCAGGTTTTCGAGACCATGCGCGTGGCCAGCACGCCCCATACCTGGTCCAACGCGCAGGACGCCTGGGACGCCGGCCGCATGGGCAACTGGCCCGCGGCCAAGAAGAACCACTCCATGGCGTACTTCACGGAAAGCGACATGCCTTTCCAGTACGCGCTGGCGCGGGCCTTCACGCTGTGCGACGCCTATCACTGCTCTTTCACGGGCGGCACCAACACCAACCGGCTCTTCCTGTGGACCGGCACCAACGATCCCCTGGGGCGGGGCAACGGTCCGGCGCTGGGCAACACCTACAACAAGCTCTCCGGCGGCGATCCGGCGGGCGGCTACACCTGGACGACCTACCCCGAACGCCTGGAGCAGGCCGGCATCAGCTGGCGCATCTACCAGAACATGGCGGACAACTATTCGCTCAACCCCACGGCCGGCTTCAAGCGCTACCGCGACGCCTACAAAGGCGCGGCCGGCTCGCAAGCCGCGCTCAAGGAAAAGGCGCTGACCACGCGCGACCTCGACCTGCTGCGCCGGGACGTGCTGGAGGGCAAGCTGCCGCAGGTATCGTGGATCTGCGCCACCAAGGCCGGCTCGGAGCACCCCAGCCCCTCCAGCCCGGCGCAGGGCGCGGACTACACCGCGCGCGTGCTGGACGCCCTCACGGCCAACCCCGAGGTGTGGAGCAAGACGGTGCTGCTGCTGATGTTCGACGAGAACGACGGCTTCTTCGACCACGTGCCCCCGCCCGCGCCGCCCACCCGCCTGCCGGGCGGGGCGCTGCTGGGGGCATCCACGGTTGACACCACGGGCGAATACCACGAGCTCGTGCGCGGCATCGAAAAAGACGACACCCCCGCGCATCGCCACGGCGTCTACGGGCTGGGGCCGCGGGTTCCCATGTATGTGATCTCGCCCTGGACCAAGGGCGGCTGGGTCAATTCCGAGGTGTTCGACTTCGCCTCGCCCAGCGACGAGAACCTGCTGCGCAGCCTGCCGGCCACCGCCGGCCAGGCCGCG
>NZ_LHSJ01000017.1:0-29819 GCF_001270295.1 Achromobacter sp. DMS1
CCCCCCAGCGCCTGGCGGGCCGCGGCGATGACTTCGCTTTTCGTGCTGCCGGCGTCGGTGAGCAGCGCGCCGGGCCGCAAGTGCGGCAACATGCGCCGCAGCGTGTCCCCGAGGGCGCCGACGGGCGTGGCCAGCATGAGGTCGGCCCGGGCCGCCGCGTTTTCGGCGCTGACGGCCTCGTCGATGAGCCCCAGCGCGACGGCGCGCTCCAGCGACGCGGGATTGCGCCCCACGCCCAGCACCCGGCCTACCTGCCCCGCCTGGCGCAGCGCGGCGGCGAACGATCCGCCGATGAGGCCCACGCCGGCCACGGCCAGCACGGGAATCAGGGGAGCGGCGGCCCCGCCGTCAGCGCCTTCGGGCGGCCGTGCGGTGCTCATTCCTCCAGAACCGCCTCGAGCGCCTCGATGAAGCGCGCGTTTTCCTGCGGCAGGCCGATGGTGACGCGCAGCCACTCGGGCAAGCCGTCGCCGGCGACGGGACGCACGATGACGCCGCGCTTGAGCAGTTCGAGGTTGATGCGCGGGGCGTCGCCGACGCGCACCAGGACGAAGTTGCCGTAGCTGGGCACGTAGCGCAGTCCGAGCCGCTCGAAAGCGGCGCAGAGCTGGGCCTTGCCGGCCTTGTTGGATTCGTAGGCGCGCTGGAGATAGTCGGCGTCGGCCAGGGCGGCGATGGCCGCGGCCTGGGCCAGCGTGTTCACGTTGAACGGCTGGCGCACGCGGTTGAGCAGATCGGTCAGCGCGGGCTGCGCCACGGCGAAGCCCACGCGCAGGCCGGCCAGCCCATAGGCCTTGGAAAAGGTGCGCGAGACGATCAGGTTGGCGTAGCGGCGCACCAGGTCCGTGCTGTCGAAGCGCAGCTCGGGGTCGAGGTATTCGTTGTAGGCCTCGTCCAGCACCACGGTGACGCGGTCGCCGTGCGTCTCGTGCACGCGCTCCAGGAAGGCGGCGACGCGGTCGCCCGGCACGAAGGTGCCGGTGGGATTGTTGGGGTTGGCGATGAACACCAGGCGCGTGTCGTCGGCAATGGCCTCGAACATGGCGTCCAGATCGTGCCCGTAATCGCGCGCGGGCACCACGATGTGGCGCGCGCCCCGGGCCTGCGTCGCCAGGCGGTAGACGGCGAAGGAATGCTGCGCGTAGACGGCCGAGGCGCCCGGCTCCAGCAGCGCCAGGGCCGCGATCTCGAGGATGTCGTTCGAGCCGTTGCCCAGGGTGATCCAGCTTGCCGGCACGCCGTAGCGCTGGGACAGCGCCGCCTTCAGGTCGAAGCCATTGGGATCGGGATAGCGCGCGAGCGACTCGGCCGCGGCCAGCATGGCCTTGCGGGCCGACTCGGGCATGCCCAGCGGATTTTCGTTGGACGCGAGCTTGACGATGCCGGCGGGATCCAGCCCGAACTCGCGGGCCAGTTCTTCGATGGGCTTGCCGGCCTGGTACGGCGCGATGGCGCTGACGTGCCGGGGAGCGACGAGGGGCTTGGATGCGGTGGTCATGGTGGTGGCTTATTGCGCCGGGTACGAACCCAGCACCTTGAAAAAGGCGACCTGCGCCTGCAGGGCGGCCAGGGCGCTCGCGACATTGGGATCGTTGCGGTGGCCCAGCACGTCGACGTAGAAGTAGTACTCCCACTGGCCGGTGCGCGCCGGACGGGACTCGAAACGCGTCATGGACACGCCGTTGGCGGCCAGGGGCGCGAGCATTTCGTAGACCGCGCCGGCGCGGTTGGGCACCGCCAGGATGAGGCTGGTCTTGTCCTTGCCGCTGGGCAGGGGCTCGATGTCGCCGATGGCGAGAAAGCGGGTGCGGTTCTGGGGATCGTCCTGGATGCCGGCCTCGACGATGCGCAGGTTCCAGGCCGGCGCCGCGACCTCGCCCGCGATGGCCGCCACGGAAGCGTTCTCCGCGGCCACGCGCGCGGCCTCGGAATTGCTGGCGGCGGCCACCCGGTTGAGGTCGGGATAGTGGCGCGTGAGCCAGCCCTGGCACTGCGCCAGCGCCTGCGGATGCGCGGAAATGGTCTTGATGCCGTCCATGGTGCCCGATTGCGTCATCAGGCAGTGGCGGATCACCAGCGAGCGCTCGCCCAGGATCTTGAGCGGCGTATTGAGCAGCAGGTCCAGGCTGCGGTTGACCGCGCCTTCGGTGGAGTTTTCCACCGGCACCATGCCCACGTCGGCCTGCCCCGCCTCGACGGCGCGGAAGACCTCATCGAACGAGGGGCATGGCAGCGACTGCACCGCGTGGCCGAAATGCTCCATGGCTGCCTGTTCGGAGAACGACCCCTGCGGCCCCAGATACGCGACGGTCATGCCCCGCTCCAGGCCGCGGCAGGCGGAAATGATCTCGGTCCAGACGGCGGCCACGCCGGCATTGGGAAACGGTCCGGCATTGAGCTGCTGCAGCCGGCGGATGACCTCGGCCTCGCGCTCGGGACGCAGCACGGGCCCGTCGGCCTGGGCCGCATGCTTGGCCTCGCCCACTTCCTGCGCGGCGCGGGCGCGCTGGCACAGCAGGTCGAGGATCTGCGCGTCGAGCGCGTCGATGCGCTCGCGCAGGGGAAGCAGCTTGCGCTGCAGTGACTCATCCATAGCGACGCTCGAATTCCTTCAGGTACTCGACCAGGGCCTGCACCCCGGCCAGCGGAACGGCATTGTAGATGGAGGCGCGCATGCCGCCGACGCTCTTGTGGCCCTTGAGCTGCGTCAGGCCGGCCGCCTCGGCGCCCTGCAGGAAGGCGTCATTGAGCGATTCGTCGCGCAGCACGAAGGGCACGTTCATCCGCGAGCGCACCGGCACGTGCACCGGATTGCGGTAGAAATCGGTGCCGTCCAGATAGCCGTAGAGCAGTTCGGCCTTGGCCTTGTTGGTCGCTTCCATGCCCGCCACCCCGCCGTTGGCCTTCACCCACTTGAACACCAGGCCCGCCACGTAGATGGCGAACGTGGGCGGCGTGTTGTAGCGCGAGTGCTCGGCGGCCACGTTGGCGTAGTCGAAGGCCGAAGGGCAGATGGGCAGCGCATGGCCGATGAGGTCGCGCCGGGCGATCACCACGGTGACGCCGGCCGGGCCGGCGTTCTTCTGCGCACCGGCGAACAGCAGGCCGCAGCGGGTGACGTCCATGGGACGCGACAGGAAATGCGAGGAGGCGTCCACCACCAGCGGCACATCGGGCGCGCCCAGCGCGGCCATGTCGGGCCAGTCCATGAACTCCACGCCGCCGATGGTTTCGTTGCTGCACAGGTGCAGGTAGGCGGATTCCTTGCGCACGCGCCAGGCGCCGGGCTCGGGCACCCAGGAAAACGGCGCCTGCTGGCGGCCGTCGAGCGTGACGGCCTCGGCGCTGGACGCCGCGACCTGGGCGTCGCCGTAGCGGCGGGCCTCGGCGTGCGAACGCTTGGACCAGTGGCCGGTCACGACGAAATCGGCCGCCGGCGTGCCGCGCCGCCCCATGAGGTTCATGGGAACGATGGCGTTTTCCCCGGAACCGCCGCCCTGCATGAACATGACGGCGTAGTCGGCCGGAAGATCGAGCAGGTCGCGCAGGTCGGCTTCCGCCTCGTCGCAGATCTGCACGAAATGCTTGCCGCGATGGCTCATTTCCATCACGGACATGCCGCTGCCGTGCCAGTCCAGCATTTCCGCAGCGGCTTGCTGCAGCACCACCTCGGGCAGCGCCGAGGGGCCGGCCGAGAAATTCCAGGGGCGGGCCATTATTGCTCCGTAGGTTCAGTCGAATCCGTCGCGCCGTCGTCGCCCGCGACCTGGTCGTCGTCCAGGTCGCCGTCCTCGTCGGCATCGCTTTCCACCACGCGGCGCACGCCGGACAGCGAGCTGCCGTCGTCCACGTTGATGAGCGTGACGCCCTGCGTGGCGCGGCCCATTTCACGGATTTCCGCGACCCGGGTGCGCACCAGCACGCCGCCGGTGGTGATGAGCATGATTTCATCGGACGGCATGACAAGCACCGCGCCGACCACCTTGCCGTTGCGCGAGCTGGTCTGGATGGCGATCATGCCCTTGGTGCCGCGGCCGTGGCGGGTGTACTCGGTGATGGGCGTGCGCTTGCCGTAGCCGTTCTCGGTGGCGGTGAGCACGCTCTGCGTCTCGTCGCCCGCCACCAGCAGCGCGATCACGGTCTGGCCGTCTTCGAGCATCATGCCGCGCACGCCGCGCGCGTTGCGGCCCATCGGGCGCACGTCGTTCTCGTCGAAGCGCACGGCCTTGCCGGCATCGGAAAACAGCATCACGTCGTGCTTGCCGTCGGTGAGATCGGCGCCGATGAGGTAATCGCCCTCGTCCAGGTCCACCGCGATGATGCCCGCCTTGCGCGGGTTGGAGAAATCGGACAGCGGCGTCTTCTTCACAGTGCCGCGCGAAGTGGCCATGAACACGTAGTGATCTTCGCTGAACTCCTTGACCGGCAGCACCACGGTGATCTTCTCGCCGTCGGCCAGCGGGAACATGTTGACGATGGGCTTGCCGCGCGAGTTGCGGGTGCCTTGCGGCACTTCCCACACCTTGAGCCAGTACACCCGGCCGCGGTTGGAGAAGCACAGCAGGAAATCATGCGTGTTGGCGATGAACAGCTGGTCGATCCAGTCGTTCTCCTTCATGGCGGTGGCCTGCTTGCCGCGGCCGCCGCGCTTCTGCGCACGGTATTCCGACAGCGGCTGGCTCTTGATGTAGCCGCCGTGCGAGAGCGTCACGACCATGTCGGTGGGCGTGATCAGGTCTTCGGTGTCCAGTTCGGTGGCGTTCAGCTCGATTTCCGAACGGCGCGTGTCCTTGGCGCCGGTGGAGAACTCCGCCTTGATGGCCTGGAGCTCCTCGCCGATGATGGAGGTGATGCGCTCGGGCCGCGACAGGATGTCGAGCAGGTCGGCAATGGTGGACATGATGTCCTTGTACTCGCCGACGATCTTGTCCTGCTCCAGCCCGGTCAGGCGCTGCAGGCGCATGTTGAGGATTTCCTGCGCCTGAGTCTCGCTCAGGCGGTACATGCCGTCGTCCTGCAGGCCGAATGCCTCGCCCAGGCCGTCGGGCCGGTAGGCCGCGCGTCCGCCGGCCGTGTCCGCATCGGCGCGCGAGAGCATCTCGCGAACCAGGGACGAATCCCAGGCGCGCGCCATCAGTTCCTGGCGCGCCACGGGCGGCGTGGGCGCGGCCTTGATGATGGCGATGAAATCGTCGATGTTCGCCAGCGCCACCGCCAGGCCTTCCAGCACGTGGCCGCGCTCGCGGGCCTTGCGCAGCTGGAACACCGTGCGCCGCGTGACCACTTCGCGGCGGTGCTGCAGGAAGTAGTCGATCATCTGCTTCAGGTTGAGCAGGCGGGGCTGGCCGTCGACCAGCGCCACCAGGTTCATCCCGAAGGTGTCCTGCAGCTGCGTGTTCTTGTAGAGGTTGTTGAGCACGACCTCGGGCACTTCGCCGCGCTTGAGCTCGATGACCAGGCGCATGCCTTCCTTGTCCGACTCGTCGCGGATGTCGGAAATGCCCTCGATCTTCTTCTCGTTGACCAGCTCGGCGATACGCTCCTGCAGCGTCTTCTTGTTGACCTGGTAGGGAATCGCGTCGACCACGATGGCCTGGCGGTTGCCCTTGTCCAGATCCTCGAAGTGGGTCTTGGCGCGCATGACCACCCGGCCGCGGCCGGTGCGGTAGCCCTCGCGCACGCCCGACATGCCGTAGATGATGCCGCCGGTGGGGAAGTCGGGCGCCGGAATGAGTTCGATGAGCTCGTCCACGGAGCATTCCGGGTTGCGCAGGCAGTACAGGCAGCCGTCCACGACCTCGGCCAGGTTGTGCGGCGGAATGTTAGTGGCCATGCCCACGGCGATGCCGGAACTGCCGTTCACCAGCAGGTTGGGCAGCCGCGAGGGCAGCAGCAGCGGCTCCTGCTCGCTGCCGTCGTAGTTGGGGCCGAAGTCCACGGTTTCCTGGTCGATGTCGGCCAGCAGCTCGTGGGCGATCTTCGCCAGGCGGATTTCGGTGTAGCGCATGGCCGCGGCGTTGTCGCCGTCGATCGAGCCGAAGTTGCCCTGGCCGTCGACCAGCATGTAGCGCATGGAGAAATCCTGCGCCATGCGGACGATGGTGTCGTAGACGGACTGGTCGCCATGGGGATGGTACTTACCGATGACATCGCCGACGATGCGCGCCGACTTCTTGTAGGCGCGGTTCCAGTCGTTGTTGAGTTCGTGCATCGCGTAGAGCACGCGCCGGTGGACGGGCTTGAGGCCGTCTCGCACATCCGGTAGCGCCCGTCCCACGATCACGCTCATCGCGTAATCGAGGTAGCTGCGGCGCATCTCTTCTTCCAGCGATACCGGAAGCGTCTCCTTGGCAAAGGAATCCATATAGTTAACGACAGAATCGTGTAAGAAGGAACCCGGGCCGGGCAAACAGGAAATTCTATCATTCGATTCCGCGGCGGACTCCGCGCGCCGCCAGAGGGCGCGGGCCGGCCGGCAAGCCGCCGGCCGGATCGGGGGGCCGGGAGTCGGCCAGACCCGTCCCGCCCCCCCTGTTGTCAAAAACCAACACGCTCCGCCGGGTGGAGCGCCCAAATCGTCATATCCAGCATTAATGCGGCTGTGCAGGGAAGCCAAAGGCCCCCAAATGCCTTAAGATTGTTTCCAGCACGCAGGAAACCCAGTAGCTATTCCTTTGAACCAGCTCTTGGCGTTGCTATACTGGCCCCGTTTTCCTGATATGCGGCGGGGGTTCGCTGCGAGTCACTTATCCAGCTTCAAGCTCAACGAGGAGAAACATGAACAAACCCTCCAAATTCGCTCTGGCGCTCGCCTTCGCCGCCGTCACGGCCTCTGGTGTAGCCTCGGCCCAGTCGTATCCCCAGACGGTGGACAACTGGCGCAACCCGTTCGGTGACGTCTGGAAGAACGGCACGAACGAACTCTGCTGGCGCGATGCCTTCTGGACCCCGGCTACCGGCATCCCCGGCTGCGACGGCGTTCCGGTTGCGCAACAAAAGCCGAAGCCCGCTCCGATGGCTGCGAAGGTCGTCTTCAACGCCGACACGTTCTTCGACTTCGACAAATCGACCCTGAAGCCCGAAGGCCGTCAACTGCTGGATCAAGTCGCCCAGCAAGCCCAAGGCATCGATCTGGAAACCATCATCGCCGTCGGCCACACCGACTCGATCGGTACCGAAGCCTACAACCAGAAGCTGTCCGAGCGCCGCGCCGCTTCGGTCAAGGCCTACCTGGTCAGCAAGGGCATCGATCCCAACCGTATCTACACGGAAGGCAAGGGCGAGCTGAACCCGATCGCTTCCAACAAGACCGCTCAGGGCCGCGCCCAGAACCGTCGCGTGGAAATCGAAATCGTGGGCACCCGCAAGTAATCGGCGGACTCGCTACAATAAAGGCCTCGCACTGCGAGGCCTTTTTTTCGCCCCGCGCGCACCATGCCGGTGCATGCCGGCCGGCTCCCGCGCAAGACGCGGCGCAGCGAGGCCGGCCCGCCGCGCGCCGATGCCTTCCCCCAGCCTGACCGCCCATGACCACCCAGACTCCCGATTCCGCCCGCGCCCCCGTCAATGCCGACCAGGCCGAACTGGACAAGTTCAGCGCCCTGGCCAGCCGCTGGTGGGATCCCGAAAGCGAATTCAGGCCGCTGCACGCCATCAACCCGCTGCGGCTCGAATGGATACAGGAATGCGCCGGCGGCCTGGCAGGCAAGAAGGTGCTGGACGTAGGCTGCGGCGGCGGCATCCTGTCCGAAGCCATGGCGCGGGCCGGCGCCGACGTCACCGGCATCGACCTGGCCGACAAGTCGCTCAAGGTGGCGCGCCTGCACGGCCTGGAATCCGGCGTGAAAGTGGAATACCGCAAGGTGCCCGTGGAAGAGCTGGCCGCCGAGCAGCCGGGGCAGTACGACGTGGTCACCTGCATGGAAATGCTGGAACACGTGCCCGACCCCTCCTCCATCGTGCGCGCCTGCGCCGCGCTCGCCAAGCCGGGCGGCTGGGTGTTCTTCTCCACCCTGAACCGCAACCCCAAGTCGTTCCTCTACGCCATCATCGGCGCCGAATATGTGCTCAAGCTGCTGCCCCGCGGCACGCACACCTACGACCAGTTCATCAAACCCAGCGAGCTGCGGCCGCGGTGCGCGACGCCGGCCTGCAGGCCGTGGGCATGCGCGGCATGCAGTACAACCCCATCACCCAGATCTACAGCCTGTCTTCGGACACCTCGGTGAACTACCTGATGGCTACCCGCAAATGAGCGCCCTGATCCTCTTCGACTTCGACGGCACGCTGGCCGACACCGCCCCCGACCTGGCCGCCGCGGCCAACCGCCAGCGCGAACGGCGCGGGCTGGAGCCCCTGCCTTACGAAGCGCTGCGTCCGGTAGCCTCGCAGGGCGCGCGCGGCCTGCTGCGCGTGGCGCTGGGCCTGCGCCCCGACGACCCCGCCTACGAACCCGCGCGGCTGCAGTTCCTGGAGGACTACCACGCCGCCTCCACCGTGCACAGCCGGCTCTTTCCCGGCATTCGCGAGCTGCTGGCCGACATCCGTGGGCGCGGCCTGTCGTGGGGCATCGTCACGAACAAGGTCACCTACCTGACCCTGCCCATCGTCGAGCACCTGAATCTCGTCCGCGACAGCGCGGTGCTGGTCTGCGGCGACACCACCGCCCACGCCAAGCCGCACCCGCTGCCCCTGCAGCACGCGGCCCGCGAAGCGGGCTTCGCTACCGAGCGCTGCGTCTACGTGGGCGACGACCTGCGCGACATCCAGGCCGCGCATGCCGCCGGCATGCCGGCCGTGGCGGCGGCCTACGGCTATGTCGGCGAAGAAGACGACATCGCCTGCTGGCAGGCCGAACGCTGCGCGCAATCTCCCGGCGAACTGTGGCCGGCCATCGAGCCGCTGCTGCCCGTCGGCCTGCGCTAACGCCGAAACGCGCGAGCGGCCCGGCCGCCCGCGCGCCATTGGCGGCGCCCGCCAAACACAGTTGTTGGATGCGCCGTCTTTATCCCGTCACCGCGCTCCCCTAGACTGGGCGCCTTGGGGGCACCGGGGCACATCGCCCCCCGGCGGGCGCGCTTTCCCCTCCCCGCCGCACTTCCGCCGCCGCCCCTGCGGCCGCCCGGCGCGCTTGCGCCACACCTCCATCTCTTTCGATCATCCTCGCGCCGCATCGCGGCGCGTCAGAGGAATACTCATGCTATTGCCCATCTTGCTGTTGTCCGCGGCCGGCTTCACCGTCCTGACCACGGAATTCCTGATCGTCGGCCTGCTGCCCGGCCTGGCCCGGGACCTGCACGTGAGCATCGCGCAGGCTGGCCTGCTCGTCACGCTGTTCGCGCTCACCGTCGCGGCCACGGGTCCGTTTCTCACGGCCCTCATGGCCAACCTCGAGCGCAAGCGCCTGTTCGTGGGCGTGCTGGCGCTTTTCGGCCTGTCCAACGCGCTGGCCGCCGCCGCGCCCGACATCTGGATCATGGCGCTGGCGCGTTTCCTGCCGGCCCTGGCCCTGCCCGTTTTCTGGTCGCTGGCCAGCGCCACCGCCGTGGAACTGGTCGGCCCGGCCCGGGCCGGACGCGCCATCTCCCTGGTGGCGTTCGGCATCGTCGCGGCCACCGTATTCGGCATACCCATCGGCGTACTCATTTCCGACGCCTATGGATGGCGCGCCGCCTTCGGCGCGCTGTCGGCCGTGGCCTTCGCCAAGGCGCTGCTGCTGCTGGCCGCCTTTCCCAGCACTCGCGTCCACGCCGAAGGCGTGCGCTTCTCCCGCCAACTGCGCATCCTGCGCAAGCCCGTGGTGCTGGGCAACGTGGCGCTCTACCTGCTCGTCTTCACCGGCATGTTCACCGCCTACACCTACCTGGCCGACATGCTGGAGCGGCTGGCCGGCTTCGATGGCCGCACCGTGGGCTGGACCATGATGGCCTTCGGCGCCGTCGGACTGGCCGGCAACACCCTGGGCGGCCGGCTCGTGGACCGCAGCCCACTGGGCGCCACCGCTCTCTTCGCCGCGGTCATGGCGGCCAGCCTGACGACTCTCGGCGCCGTCATGGGCTCGCACGGCCTGCTGGCTGCGGTGCTGGGCGCCTGGGGCATCGCCCAGGCCGCGCTGTTCATCGTCTGCCACGTGCGCCTCATGAAAGCCGCCCCGGAAGCGCCCGCCTTCGCCGCCTCGCTCAATATCTCGGGCGCTAACATCGGCATCGGCCTGGGCGCCGTGGCCGGCGGCGCCGTGATCGAGCGGGTGGGCCTGGACGCCCTGGGCTGGGCCGCCGCCGCCATCGTCGGCGCGGCCGTCGTGCTGTCCCTGTTTATGATGAGCGTCACGCGGCCCGCCCGCGCCAAGACCGCCTGCGCCGATACGGCATGAGTCCGAAAATTCGCGCAATCTATCGCGTTTGAGCGTACAATAGCCTTACTTGGGGCCGATCCGGATTCGACGTGGGTCGCGAAACAACTCAGGGCATGCCGAGCACCAGTAAGCTCGTAAATCCACTGGAACACTACAAACGCCAACGACGAGCGTTTCGCTCTCGCCGCTTAATCGGTGAGCCGCTGCACTGATCTGTCCTTGGGTCAGGCGGGGGAAGGCAACTTCCCAGGGGGGCAACCCTCGAACCGCAGCAGCGACATTTACAAGGAATCGGTCTGCGCTGGGGTCACACGGTTCAGGCTTAAATTACGTGAATCGCCCTGGTCCGGCCTGTCGGTTGGCTAAGTCCAGGGTTAAATCCAAATAGGCCGACTACGCATGTAGAACTGGTTGCGGAGGGCTTGCGGACGGGGGTTCAATTCCCCCCGGCTCCACCAATACCTGAAAACCCAACCCTTATCGGTTGGGTTTTTTTCTGCCCGCTGCGCCAGTGTTGGCGCGGTTCCGGGCGCTGGGCTCTTTAGCGGCATCCCTCTGGCGGTGCCCATTTCCGGGCCGTTTGGCCCCGTTTTCTCTCTCTGTTCTCTGTCCGGCTCTTTACCGAAAAGCGCCCAAACCCTGCAAAAACGCGGGTTTGCACGCGCCCGGTTGCGTTTTTCGTCTGCTGGAGGCGATGCGACCGAGAATGCAACGGACGTAAAAAAACCGCCCGGAGGCGGCGCGCGGTGGGGGTGTTGGTCATGTGTTTCTGGCCTGGATCATCCTGCGTTGCTGTTGCCAGTCCAGCGGCAGGCTGCCGTTGCGGATCAGGTGCTCCAGCGCGATCCCGCTGTCGCCGGTCAGGCAGGCCTCGACGACGTCCGGAGCCAGATGCACCAGCCGTGCAATGATGCTGACCCGCCCGGGGTTGAGTCCTTCGGCCTGCGCGATCTCGGTCATCGAGGTAAAGCGCCCGTCGTCGAGGAGGCGCTGCCAGTGGTGCGCCAGCCCCAACGCCCGCACCAAGGCACTGTCCTGTGCTGCGATTCGGGCCTCGCGTTCCTGTGCAGACTCATCCGCGAACGCCTGTGGCGCATCGAGCGGCGTGATGATCTTGCGTCGCACACCGCGCTTGACCAGCGTCCACGGAATGAACGTCTCCATCTTCACCCCGCCAGCCGGATTGGGGATCTGGAAGGTGACGGCCTCGCCGGTGAATTTGCCGATGTCTTTCTTGGCCATGTGCTGTCTCCTACGCGAAGGACTGGATGATCTGGCGCTGCTGCTGCCAGTCGACCGGAATGGGGTTGCGCTGAAACCAGATCAGCGTGAGTCGTCGGGGTTGGCGACCTGCGAGCAGTTGTTCGACGATGTCGGGAGCCAGCAGGGTCAGGCGCAGGAGTTCATTGACGGTGCTGTGGTGCAGACCCTCGGCCCGTGCAATGGCCGAACCGCTTTCAAACTCGCCCGCGTCCAGCAGGTGCTGCCAGTGGAAAGCCCGCGCCACCGCCTCAATGAGGGTTGGGTCGTGCGCCACCGCGCCGGTGTCGGCCAGACGCCGGATGCCCCGGCGCTTGAACACCAGCGGCACGAAGGTTTCGAGGGGGCCGGAATCGTTCATTGCGCCTCCGCCTCGACCAGTTCTGCGCCGATGCTGTCCGGGGCAAATTCGCCAATCAGCGCCTTCCAGCCCAGTTCGCGCCAACGCACTTTCAGGCCACCGGGGACGAGATCCACGCGCTCGACCATCAGGTTGACGATGCGGTGGCGCTCTGCCGGATACAGCCTCTCCCACACATCGCCCAAGCGGTGCATGGCCATCACCGCAACGTCCTCGGTGATCTGTGCGCCGTTGCGCTGGATGAATTGGCAGACCGCCGTGATCGCCTCAGGGCTGGCCAGCACGGATTTGATTTGCGCGACGACCGCAGCCTCTACTTCGTCAGCCGGGATACGCTCGTAGGTCTTGCCGCCCGCCCCGTAGCGCACTTCCGACTTCGACACGTAGTAGCGGTACTTGTGCCCGTTCTTGCGCGAGTAGGTCGGGTACATCCGCTCACCGGTCGGCGCGTACAGCAGGCCGCGCAGCAAGGCATCGGTGCGCGAGCGGATCTTGGTTTCCACCGACCGTGCGTGGCCGTCCTTGGCCAGCAGTTCATGCACCTTGCCCCACAGGCCGTGGTCGATGATGGCCGGGTGCGCGCCGGGGTACCACGTGCCCTTGTGCGACAACTCACCAAGGTAGATGCGGTTGCGCAGCAGCTTGTGCAGGTACTTCTTGTCGATGCGGGCACCGTTGCGTGTGCGCCCGTCCTGCGTCGTCCAGGCCTTGGTGGTGATGCCTTCCTGCGTCAGACGGGCGGCGATCTGGGTGGGCGAGCCGATGGTCAGCATCTCCTCGAAGATGCGCCTCACCACCGCCGCCTCGGTTTCGTTGATAACCAGCAGGCGGTTCTCGACGTCATAGCCCAAGGGCGGCACGCCGCCCATCCACATGCCTTTGCGCTTGGCCGCCGCGATCTTGTCGCGGATACGCTCGCCGGTGACCTCACGTTCGAACTGGGCGAAGGACAGCAGGACGTTGAGCATCAAGCGCCCCATCGATGTGGTGGTGTTGAACTGCTGGGTGACCGACACGAAGGACACGCCGTGGCGCTCGAACACCTCGACCATCTTCGAGAAGTCGGCCAGGCTGCGCGTCAGGCGGTCGATCTTGTAGACCACCACGATGTCGATCAGGCCGCGCTCGATGTCCGCCATCAGGCGCTTCAAACCCGGGCGATCGGTGTTGCCGCCGGAGAATCCGGGGTCGTCGTAATCGTCGGCTACCGGTATCCAGCCTTCGGCGCGTTGGCTGGCGACGTAGGCATGGCCCGCTTCCTTCTGCGCGTCGATGGAGTTGAACTCCTGGTCGAGCCGCTCGTCCGAGGACACCCGGCAGTAGACGGCGCATCGCTGGCGCGGCTTGCTGTGGGGAGTGTCGTTCATTCGTAACCCTCCCCGGCGCGGCGCAGGCCAAAGAACAATGGCCCCGACCACGGGCTGCCCGCGATGTGGCGCGCGACGGCGGACAGACTTTTGAACTGCTTTCCTTCGTACTCGAAGGTGCCGTCAGCGGTGACCCGGACGTGGTGATCGCGGTCACCCCATTCGCGCACCAGCACGGTGCCAGGGGCTAGCGTAATGTCCCTGGCCTTGCGTGGCTGCTTGATCTTGGAGTGGCGCACGCCGATATTGACCAGTCGCCTACGAGTCTCAGGATCAAGCCCGCCGAAAGCTTCTTCCTGTAATTTGTAGGCGATGCGGGATTCCAGATAGACGCGATTGGTCTTGTCCGGGCGACGCGGGAAAAAGCGATCCCAAAGCGCCCAGACCTCGGCCATCGTCAAGGATGGCAAAGCCGCCACCTGCGCGGCCACTGATGTGTGTTGGTCGTTCATCACAACTGCTCCTCTTGATAGGGGGTTGTATGAACGCGCTGGTCGGGCAGGAAGCCAAGGCCAACTACTCTCTGTTTCGGCTCGTCTGCGACGAGTGTGCGGACGATGGCGGCCGCAAGGATGGTGGTGATTTCGCCAGTGCGGGCGCTGGCGGACATCTCCGAGGGAGATGCAAGTTCGAGGTTCTTCATGACGGCTCCGGGGAATAGCAACCGTCAGGGATAGTGAGCCTGATCTTCCGAAGCGGATGGCAATTCCGGGTAATCGGTGACCAAAATTTTGTGTTAACTAAACAGTTGACGACCCTGCGGCGGGGAGGTACGATCACTCCATTAACCAATCACGCAACTAGGAAACACACATGCCTTTCGGAGCCTTCATTCGCAAGAAGCGCGAAGAGAAAGAGATCCAGATGAACGAGTTCGCGCGCAAACTCGAGATTTCGCCTGCTTACTGGTCGCGCATTGAGCGCGACATGGAAAAACCCCCCAAAGACGAGCTGATCCGCAAGGCGGCTGAGCTTCTGGGGATCAATCCGGACGACGCCTTCGTCGAAGCCAGTCGCCTGCCGCCCGATATGCGCGATGACGTGGCCAGCGTGGTGCGGATGTACCGCCGGGAAGTAACGGAGAAAAAGTGAATGCCGGTTCTGACTCTCGACTACCGGCATTGCGACCGCAAGCGCCCCAAATACGTCAAGCACATCGAAATTGAAGGCATCGCCGCGCAAGCTCGTCAGCAACTGGTTGGCCCGGACGTCGATGCCATCCCCTTCAGCACGCTGTGTGAGATCAATCGTCTGAAGATCAACGGCATCGACTTCTCGCTTGAAGTCAGCACGGATTTCGACGTACATGACGACGAGGGCAACCACGTCTTCGGCATCTGTGAGTACGACCCCGGTATTCCGGACACCGCGATGGTGTGCGTCTCTCCGGTCGGGGAAAAACTCAGCGAACTTCTGGCACTCAGTACCCTGGCCCACGAACTGGGTCACGCAGTGTTCGATGCGCCAGGCTGGATCGTCGATGGCAGCAAAGGGCCTGGGTTGTTCGATGTTCTGGAACCGACTGTGCAACGTGCGTATCGCACCACCACTCCGAACAGCGACCACCTGACGAAGACGCCCGCAACTCCGGCGCAGACGGCATTGGCCCCGGAAATTCACTTCGCCGAGCTGCGCGCCAATGAGTTCATGGGTTCGCTACTGGTGCCGCGCCAGCACTTGAACGCAGCGGTTGAGGAGCTTGCCCCGGATTTCGACATTGCGCTGCACCGTGGCCCATCCCTCAACCCGGAGGTTCCCGGCACCAGCCTGCATCTCTCATCCAGTGACGCAGGCGATCTGGAGTTCTTCGAGAAGGCGCTCGCCGCTCGCTTTGGCGTCAATCCTCGGTTCGTGCAAGTGCGTCTGCAACGCTACGGTCTCATCCGTCCGGAGGGGGGTGTGCGCTGACCTTTCCTGTCCTGCCACGCCGACTCTGCGTCGGCGTTTTTTTGAATTCTCAATTAACAAATCGCGCAATCGCGCACTTTCAAAGGAAACTGCCCATGCCTACCAGCCAAACCACCACCGCCAAGAAGAAGAAATCGATCACCCCGAAGCCGCCCAGCAAGCGTGTGCGTGATCCGCAGGCTGACAACGGCCCAGTCATCGTGCCCGGGATGGAGCATTTCGTCGATCTGGTGCGCAAGGTCAAGCACCCGACACTGGTGGTGCGCCTGCTTGAACGAGCCAGCGGAGGCACGTTCCCAGATCTGATGGATCTGGTCGACGCCGCCAAGGGCAAGTTGGCGGCCGATTCCCGGCAAGCATTCTTTCACTGCGCAGCCAAACTGGATGCCGCCACTCGGCAACGTATCGAAAACGCCGTGGAACGGGTCATGCTGCTCGGTGACGACTATGGCGCGCAGGCCGTTCAGTCGCTACTCGACGAGCGGCGCGAAGACGATGCCGTCATTCTTGGAATGCCCTGCGACCGCTTCAGCCGCGCACTGCACCTGTGCATCCTTCAGGAGTTTCCTGAGGCTGGAGCACGCCGTGAAGCTCGCTTTGATCAGGCCGAGCACGAGCAGGTCATGCATCGCCAGTGGAAAAGCGAGCAGTTCTCCAGCCACTACCTTGGCCCCAAGGGGGTGGAGCCAACGAACAGCAACGACATTCAGGAAACACTGCGCACCCGCATTGCCGAACTGTTCCCGAAAGTGCCGAAGGATCAAATCCTGATCGAGCAGTTTGTGCGGCACGGGTTGTCGCATGCGCAGCGCGACGATGATGAGGATGCAGAGGAGGAACCCCAGACCCTGTTGCACACCGTATGCGCCACCTTCAATGGTTCGACTGCGCACTTCCAGCAAGTCGAAGATGGTCATGTGGTCGACCACGAGGAGCCTGCAGCGATGTCGGTGCGATTCTCATGGGAACCGGCCACCGGCGCGCTGACCGTGTTTTGCGAAGACCGTGAAAAGCGGCGTGAACTTGCCACCGTATTCCGAGACGTGGTGCTGGCGCACGAAGGGGATATTGATGACATGCCGATTCGTCAATTCGATCTGCATGGCTTTTCCACCTCAGACATGCTCAAACGGCTGGAAAAGGATCGCATCGCAGATGTCGAGCGCATCGAGATCTTGCAGATCAAAGTAGCCAAGCCCTTTGAACAATCGCAGGAGTTGAGCGGCAAGCCGGTCGTCCGCCAACTGGCGAGCAAGATGGAAATAACCCGTGACCGGCGCGATGGCCGCACCATCTATCAGGTCGCCTACGAGGATTACAGCGTCGATGATTTGACGCAGTACACACTGGCACAGGTCAAGTTGGTGATGCGCATGGCCAAGCAGCCCCACCGCAAGGCACACAACGTTGCTGTCCAGATCACCGCCCCCAACGGCCTGAATGACAAGAGCAGAACCGAAGACGACCGCAAGCGTGTACTGGAGCAGTTGATCCGCATTGGCGTATTGAGCGAATTCTGAGGGGATGCCGACGATGCCGATTCATCTGCGTTTCCTTGCCGCCATCGACCATCTGATGAACCTGGATACGCCCGTGTTGGCCTCCAGGTTCGGCCGCGATTGGCTCCAGTTCCGGCAGCGGGGATGGATTACCGAGGAAGGCTATCTCACGCACGTGATGGTGCCGTTCCTTGACTCTGAATGCGAGGTCGAAGTCGAGGCCGATCCGGATGCTCGCTGCTACCGCTACAGCAGCCCGTTGGACGGCAGAACCGTCGTGCAACCACTGCAGGAGATCGCACTCTGTGGCATTCAGATCGATCCGTGGTTGTCGGATCTGGCTTCATTGATTGGCATCGAGGATCGACGGCGATCACACCGGCCTTGCAGAACGCCCAACCATCTCTGGCATCTGGGCGATATGCGCATCAGCGGGACACATGACTTCGCGCCGATGTTTGTAGGTCGAGCATGGGCACGTGCGCCAAGCGCTGATATCTCCGCAGTGCTGGCTGATCCGGTGTGGCCGCGCGCTGGCGTGGTGCTGCTGGTGCAACGATCAGATGCAGCCTTGCCTCGAGATCATGTGCTGCGCGGACTGAATGAGTTCATCAACACGTCCAATGGCACGGAGAACTTCGATGCCGATGCTCTTGATCGGGTGCTGCGCGGCCACATCACGCCAAATGGCGAGCCTGAGCCTGCGCAATTTCTGCAAGGCAACCGCGTGAAGCTGCCTCACTTTGCATCATCGCGGCTGGTGAGCGACACGCGGGCAGCAATTCTGAAGGTGATGTGGGGTGTGGAGGGCAAGACTCCACCAGCCATGAAATGGGTCGAAGTCAAGACGAAAGTTCATTCTGCCGCCAGGTCATTTGACGAGGCCTTCGGTGACAAGAAAACGCGGGAGGATTTCCTCGCGCTCGTAAAAGCTGGCGGTTACTACCAAGTCCGACGTCAGTGAAAGTCGTAGTTTTTTCCGTAGTGCAATCCGGATTCAGTCCGTAGTTCCATGCGGAGACTTCGATGTGCCCATTTCATCTAGGAGGCACATCGAAATGCAAACCCAAGTTCCAACAACCCAAACTGGTCAGAAATCCTTCCGACCCAATTCCGGCGGTGCCGTGCGTATCGCCCTCGACGAGAACGAGCTTTCCATCCGCTGGGGACTCTCCGTCAAGACGCTTCGCCGCTGGCGGCAAGAGCAGCTTGGCCCGATTTACTGCAAGCTCGGTCGTCGGGTCACCTATCTCCTGCACGAAATCGAAGCCTTTGAGCGGCGCGTCTCACGCCACTCCAGCTTCACTCGTGCGTACCAGTGAGGAGAGCAGCCATGAAAGAACTGACTCTCTACCCCGCTGACCTCGCGAGCATGACCGTCGCCCAGCTTGTGATGCTGTCGATCACCGATTTCGTCGTTTCCGAGCGCAATGTCGATGAAGCCATCGCCTACCTCAAGCAGCTTCGCGTCAAGCTGGATGCCGCCAAGCTCCAGCGTTTCGGCGAACAAGCCCGTGCCGCGCTGCGTGAATCCGGCCGCGACTTCGGTACTGCCCACGTCAACGATGGCGCGCTGCACGTCAAGTACGAACTCCCCAAGAAGGTGACCTGGAATCAGGCCATCCTCAAGGAGATGGCCGAACGCATCGCGGCTTCCGGCGAAAAGGTCGAGGACTACATCGACGTCAAGCTGTCGGTGTCCGAGTCCCGCTACTCCAACTGGCCCACGACGCTGCGCGAGCAGTTCGCCGCCGCACGCACGGTGGAGGAAGGCAAACCCTCCATCACGCTCACGCTGGATGGAGGTGCCGCATGAGCCTGCCCATCATCTCCGCACAGCAGCGCATGGCCGAGCGCAAGGGCGTGAAACTTTTGATGCTCGGCAAATCGGGCATCGGCAAAACCTCCCGGCTCAAAGACCTCGATCCGGCCACCACGCTGTTTCTCGACGTCGAGGCCGGTGATCTGGCGGTGGCGGACTGGCCCGGTGACACCATCCGTCCGACTTCGTGGCCGGAGTCACGCGATTTGTTCGTTTTCCTCGCGGGCCCGGACAAGTCACTGCCGCCGGAGTCTGCCTTCTCGCAGGCGCACTACGACCACGTCATCGAGAAGTTTGGCGATCCGGCGCAACTGGGCCGCTACCAGACCTTCTTCGTCGACTCGATCACGCAGCTGTCCCGCCAGTGCTTCGCGTGGTGCAAGACGCAGCCCGGGGCCATCAGCGACCGCTCTGGCAAGCCTGATCTGCGCGCGGCCTACGGCCTGCTTGGGCAGGAAATGATCGGTGCGCTCACCCACCTTCAGCACGCTCGCGGCAAGAACGTGGTGTTCGTGGCCATCCTCGATGAACGCCTTGATGACTACAACCGCAAGGTGTTCGTGCCGCAGATCGAAGGTAGCAAGACTGCTCTGGAGCTACCCGGCATCGTTGATGAGGTCGTGACGCTGGCCGAAATCAAGGCTGAGGACGGCAGCGCATATCGCGCCTTCGTCACCAACACCCTCAATCCCTATGGCTTTCCAGCCAAAGACCGCAGCGGTCGCCTCGACCTGCTGGAGCCACCTGATCTCGGCGCACTGATCGCCAAGTGCGCAGGCGCAGCCAACACGCCTGCCGACGCCGCCACCCCGAACACCACCGAATCCAAGGAATAACCGCCATGTCGTCAAACTATTTCGATTTTCAGGATGCCGATCCCCAACAGTCAGGCTTCGACCTGATCCCCAAAGGCACGCTGGCCACGGTGCGCATGACGTTCAAGCCTGGTGGCTATGACGACCTGTCGCAAGGCTGGAGCGGCGGCTACGCCACCGAGTCTTTTGAGACTGGCTCCATCTATCTGGCGGCCGAGTTCGTGGTCACGGCGGGCGACTACGCCAAACGCAAGATGTGGTCGAACATCGGCCTGCACTCCAAGAAAGGCCCGACCTGGGGCCAGATGGGGCGCAGCTTCATTCGCGCCGTGCTCAACAGCGCCCGCAACGTTCACCCGCAGGACAACAGCCCGCAGGCCGCCTCTGCGCGTCGCATCCAGGGCTTCCACGAACTGGATGGCATCGAGTTTCTCGCCCGTATCGACATCGAAAAAGACGCCAAGGGCCAGGATCGCAATGTGATCAAGGTGGCGGTCGAACCTGACCACCCCGACTACGCCAAGTGGATGGGTGTGCCGCCCAAGACTTCCGGCGGCGGCACGTCCGGCGCTCCGGCGCAGGCAGCGCCTGCGTATCAGGCCCCGGCTCCGCAGCGCGCACCCGTGACAGGCAAGCCGTCGTGGGCTCAGTGAGGAGGTCGCCATGAATGCATCCATTCTCACTGCCAGCCACTACGGCGTTGTGCAATTTGGTGATCTCGATTGCGAGGCCGTCGTGCTCACCACTGGCGAGCGCGGCTACGTCCGTCGCCAGCTCATGAAGTTGCTGGGGTTTGCCGAGCGCCAAAGGGGTGACCGTTTTGCCAGCTTTCTGCGGGAATTTGCGCCTAACTCATTGTCATCATTGAACAAAAAAGAGGCGACAATTTTGCTGCCGTCGGGCCAAAAGGCTCAGTTCTTCCCCGCTGGCATCATTGCCGACGTCACATCAGCGGTCGTCAAAGCCGCCATCGACGGCACGCTGCACAAAGCGCGGCGGGGCATTGTCTCGAACTGCATGAAGATCATGCGGGCGCTGGCCACCACGGGCGAGGTCGCGCTGATCGACGAGGCCACCGGCTACCAGCACCACCGGGCACCGGATGCGCTGCAGGAGTTGATCTCCAAACTGCTGCGCCAGTCCTGTGCATCTTGGGAGCGACGCTTTCACCCGGACTACTACCGCGCCATCTACCGCTTGTTCGGCTGGAAGTACCAAGGCCACGACCAGAACCCGCCACACGTTGTTGGCCAGATCACGCTTCGCTGGGTCTATGGGCCGGTGCTGCCGGAGGACTTACTGAACGAGATCCGCAGTCGCAAGGGCATCTCGCAGAAGCACCACCAGTGGCTCTCCGATCAGGGCCTGGCACATCTGGAATCGCAGATTCACGCGGTCACGGCGATTGCACGCAGCTCGACGAACTACGCCGACTTCAAACGCCGCTGTGAGGCCGCCTTTGCTGGGGCTGCCCTGCAGTTGGGTCTGCTGCTCGATGAAATCGAGGAGGGAGCGTGAAATGCTGGGTCTGCAAACGACAGGCCCGGGGCTACGGCCACACCGACAACCGTCACGGTGTGGGCGATCCCCGGCGCTACCCCCTCGATTGGGTGTTCTGCTCTCGCCGCTGTCAAGACGCTTTTCACGCGCTGTACGGCAACTGGCAGCGTGCCAAGGAAGGCCGCATCGACAAAACGGAGGTCGCCATGATCAATCCGTCTGATGTCGAACGGGCTGCGATGCGCCAGTGCCTCAAGGCTTTTGGTGGGGCGGCGGGCGAGATTGGCTTTGACAAGCCACTGGGTGACTACTCGGAAAGCGAGGCGCTGCGCGTCATCGACGCCATCGTTACCTGCTGGTCGGAGGCGATGGTTTCCCACCACGAGGCCACCAAGTTCCCGCCCGTGCGGGGCTTGCCTGCGACGCCTGACCCGCTGGCACCTGAGGCCGCCAATCCGTTCGCGGATTTCAACGATGACATTCCGTTCTGAGGTGACTGCGATGCTGGATTTCAACTCATCTTCAAGCCTCTCGGATCGCGTCATGGCGCTGGTCGATGCCGGGATGCAGCAGGCCCGAGAACGTCAGTCTGCACGCCAGTACCTCGGGGCCTCACGTCTTGGCGTGGCCTGCGAGCGGGCGCTGCAGTTCGAGTACGCCAAGGCTCCCGTCGACCACGGACGCGGCACTCAAGGGCGGCTGTTGCGCATCTTCGAGCGCGGCCACGTCATGGAGGACTGCATGGTGGCGTGGCTGCGGGCTGCCGGTTTTGACCTGCGCACCCGCAAGGCAGACGGCGAGCAGTTCGGCTTCTCGGTGGCCGAAGGCCGCCTGCAAGGCCACGTCGACGGCGTCATCGTCGCTGGCCCCGAGGGCTTTGCTTATCCCGCGCTCTGGGAGTGCAAGTGTCTGGGCAGCAAGTCCTGGAGCGAACTGCAGAAAAAGGGCCTGGCCGTTTCCAAGCCGATCTACGCGGCGCAAGTGGCGATCTATCAAGCCTATCTCGAACTGCACGAGCACCCGGCGATCTTCACGGCGCTCAACGCCGACACGATGGAGATCTACACCGAGCTTGTGCCCTTTGACGCGGCACTGGCCCAGCGCATGTCGGACCGGGCGGTAAAGGTCATCACGGCCACCGAAGCAGGCGAGCTTCTGCCACGCGCCTTTCACGACCCGACCCACTTCGAATGCCGGATGTGCGCGTGGCAAGACCGCTGCTGGAGGACGTCATGACTGACAAGCACGCTTTGATGAATACCGTCGATCCCATGATTGATGCCAAGCAGGCTGCGGCTGCATTGCGCTTGCCGTACTACTGGTTCGCCGATCACGCGATGCGCAACAAGTACCGGATTCCGCATTACCTCATGGGCGGGCTGGTGCGCTATCGCTTGTCCGAACTGTCCGCATGGGCGGCACGCAGCGCTGCCGTCAAGAAGCGGGATGAGGAACAGGTCGCAGGATCGGGCAAGGAAGGTGTCGATGCTTGACTTCAACGACACCCAACAACCTGTCCAGTCCCGGCGCATCTTCGATGACAGCGAACGCGAGGCGCTGCGGGCAGGCTTGATCGCCGGTTTGCCCTCGGTGCTGGCCACCCTGTTTCCGGCGGGCAAGAAGCGCCGGGGCAAGTTCCTGATCGGCGACGTGCTGGGCAGCCCGGGCGACAGCCTTGAGGTGGTGCTCGATGGCGAGAAGGCGGGACTGTGGACGGATCGCGCCACAGGCGACGGCGGCGACATCTTCAATCTCATTGCCGGACATTGGGCGCTCAATATCCACACCGACTTCAACCGGGTGCTGGACGCGGCGGCCGAACTGCTCGGTCGCGCCCGTGAAATGCCGGTGCGTCGATCTGGCAAGAAAGAAATGCCCGTCGACGAGCTTGGCCCCGCCACGGCGAAGTGGGACTACCTGGATGCGAGCGGCAAGCTGATCGCGGTGGTTTACCGCTACGACCCGCCCGGGCAGAAGAAGCAGTTCCGCCCGTGGGACGCCAAGCGGCGCAAGATGACGCCACCCGATCCGCGTCCGCTCTACAACCAGCCGGGAATGGCCAGCGCCGCGCAGGTGGTGCTGGTCGAAGGCGAGAAATGCGCACAGACCCTGATCGACGCGGGCATCGTTGCCACCACGGCCATGCACGGCGCGAACGCCCCGGTCGACAAGACCGACTGGTCGCCGCTGTCCGGCAAGGCCGTCCTGATCTGGCCCGACCGCGACAAACCGGGCTGGGAGTACGCCACGCACGCGGCGCAGGCCATCCTGTCGGCAGGGGCCAAGTCCTGCCACATCCTGTACCCGCCCGAGGAGGCTGCCGAGGGCTGGGACGCGGCGGACGCCATCGCCGAGGGTTTCGATGTCGCCACCTTCCTCACCCACGGGCCGCGCCTGCAGATGCACGACGTGACCGATGAGGCCGAGCCGGTGGTCAGCAGCGACGAATCCGTCTGGGGTACCGAGGACGCGCTGGCGCTGTCCTTCACCCGGCGCTACCACCGCGACTGGCGCTATGTGGCCACCTGGGGGCGATGGCTGGTGTGGGACGGGCAACGCTGGCGCACCGAGGACACGCTCGCCGCCACCGACCTGATCCGCAGCGTCTGCCGCCAGGCCGCCGTGCGTGCCGACAACCCCAAGGTCGCCGTCAAGCTGGCCAGTGCCAGTACGGTCGGTGGCGTCGAACGGCTGGCGCGTGCGGATCGCAGGCACGCGGCCATCACCGATGAATGGGACGCCGATCCGTGGCTGCTCAACACGCCCGGTGGTGTGGTCGATCTCAAGACGGGCCGGATGCGCCCACACGAACGTGCCGACCGGATGACCAAGATCACCACCGCCACGCCCAGCGGTGACTGTCCGACGTGGAAGCAGTTCATCGACGAAGTCACTGGCGGCGACAAGGCGCTTCAGGCCTACCTGCAACGGATGGTCGGCTACGCGCTGACCGGATCGACGCAAGAGCACGCACTGTTTTTCCTGTACGGCACGGGCGCAAACGGCAAGTCGGTGTTCGTCAACACGCTGGCCACCATCCTGGGCGACTACGCCACCAACGCGCCCATGGACACCTTCATGGAAACGCGCACCGACCGGCACCCGACCGATATGGCCGGACTGCGCGGTGCACGTTTCGTGGCGGCCATCGAAACCGAACAGGGCAAACGCTGGGCCGAATCCAAGCTCAAAAACCTGACCGGTGGCGACAAGATCTCCGCACGCTTCATGCGCCAGGACTTCTTCGAGTTCTTCCCTCAGTTCAAGTTGTTCGTGGCAGGCAACCACAAGCCTGCCATCCGCAACATCGACGAGGCCATGAAGCGCAGGCTGCATCTGATCCCGTTCACGATCACCGTGCCGCCCGAGCGCCGCGACAAGAACCTGCAGCAAAAACTGCTGGCCGAGCGCGACGGCATCCTCGCATGGGCCGTGCAGGGCTGCCTGGACTGGCTGCGTCACGGTCGGCTTGATCCGCCGCAGCGCGTGGTGGAGGCCACCGAGGAGTACTTCGAGGCCGAGGACGCCTTGGGTCGCTGGCTGGACGAACGCTGCATTCGCACCCCGAACGCCAGATCGTTGACCGCCGAACTGTTCTCCGATTGGAAACAGTGGGCCGACGCAGCGGGTGAGTTCACCGGATCGCAGAAGCGTTTTGCCGACCTGCTGCTCAACCGGGGGCTGGACAAATGGCGCAACGGCATGGGCTTGCGCGGGTTTCAGGGCATTGGTCTGAAGTACCCGCCTGCACCTGCCTACACCCCTTACGCCGATAACTGAAACAACCGCGTCTGACGGATCGGACGGACTATGTCGTAACTCCTACACGTGCGCGTGCGCGCGCGCCTCATGGAGACTTTCGATATCACCCGTCCGATCCGTCAGACCCGCCAAAAAACGAGGACTGACACCATGACCACGACCATTCTTGCCCTGGATCTGGGCACCACCACCGGCTGGGCGCTGCGCGGCAGCGACGGCCACATCACCAGCGGTGCGGAGAGCTTCCGTCCGCAGCGGTTTGAAGGCGGCGGCATGCGCTTTCTGCGCTTCAAACGCTGGCTCACCGAGATCAAGCAATCCTGCGACGGCATCGACTGCCTGCACTTCGAGGAAGTCCGCCGTCACGTTTCGACCGATGCGGCCCACGCCTATGGCGGGTTTCTCGCCACGCTCACCGCGTGGTGCGAGCACCACCAGATCCCGTATCAGGGCGTGCCGGTCGGCACCATCAAAAAGCACGTCACAGGCAAAGGCAACGCGGGCAAGGAGGACGTGATCGCTGCTATCCGGGTGCGTGGCCACGCCCCCGTGGACGACAACGAGGCCGACGCACTGGCGCTGCTGCACTGGGCCATCCAGCACCACGACGTGGAACAGGAGGTGTGAGGTGACCCGCAAACACTGGACGATTGACGAGGTGGCCGCGCGCTACGAAGAAGCAGCCCGTACTGGACGACGCCTGCCGCCCGTGCGGGTGCAGGGCTACTTCAACGTCTGGCCCATCATCGTGCGCCAGCAGTGGGAGCGTCTGTCGGCAGACGAACAGCCGCGCCACTACTTCCCGCCCAGCCCTGAGGCGGTTGACCGGATGCTGGAGACGATGCGCTGGATGCAGTGGCTGGACGTGGAGCAGCGTCATCTGGTGTGGATGCGCAGCGACCACCAGCCCTGGCGGAAGATCTGTGGGCGCTTCGGCTGTGACCGCACGACGGCGTGGCGGCGCTGGCAGAAAGCCTTGCAGACGGTGGCTGACCAGCTCAACGCAGGCGTTGTCCCACGGCACGCGCAATCCAAAAACGTGGGCAATTTAGGGTAATGCTTGGGGTGTTTGTCCCCGGTTTGCTGCGTTTGTCCTTTTGACGGTCTTTCGAGGGTGCAACAAAAACCGGCTTTTGGGGCTAGGATTCACTCCATGCTCGGGATCAGTGACTTTGAGTCGACAGTGACTTCAAAGCCACAGTGGCTCCGAAGCGACAGTGGCTTCACAGCCACGCTTCCCCAAGGGAAAACGGGCCCTTCCTGCCCAAAATCCCATGCGGGGGGCGCGAGCGCGACGCTTTTTTAGCGTCAGGGCGCGGGCAAGGTTACCAGTCGGCAGGTTACCGGCTCCGGTTACCACCCCCAGGCGCAGTTACCACCCCACCAGAATCTTCATTCACTCAACCCGCCCGGCGGCAACGCTCGGCGGGTTTTGCTTTTGGGACTTCCACTTTGAACACGCTCAACGTCGAGTACCGCAAGGTCGAGGCGCTGATTCCCTACGCCCGCAATCCGCGCACGCACGCCGAAAGCCAGATCGCCAAGATCGCGGCCAGCATCGTCGAGTACGGCTGGACGAATCCCATCCTGGTCGACGGCGACAACGGCATCATCGCCGGACACGGGCGTTTGGCCGCTGCGCGCAAACTCGGCCTGGATCAGGTGCCGGTGATCGAACTGGCCCACCTGACCGTCGCGCAAAAGCGGGCACTGGTGATTGCCGACAACCGACTGGCACTGGATGCAGGCTGGGACGAAGAGATGCTGGCCCTGGAGCTGGCCGAGTTGTCCGACGCTGGATACGACCTCGCTCTGACCGGCTTCGAGGAAGCCGAGATCGAGGCACTGCTCACCGGCGCGGTGGCCGTCGCGGATGATGAATCAGAGTCTGAAGCCGACGAGTCTGACGCGGCCGACGACGTGCCGGAAGTACCCGTCATGGCGGTATCCCGCCCCGATGATGTCTGGGCGATTGGCCCGCACCGCCTGATCTGTGGCGACGCCACCGACCGGAACGTGGTCGCTGCGCTGATGCAGGGTGACCTCTCTCGCCTGTGCTTCACCTCGCCGCCCTACGGCAACCAGCGCGACTACACCTCGGGCGGCATTTCCGATTGGGACGGCCTGATGCGCGGCGTGTTCGCGCACCTGCCGATGGCAGGCGACGGTCAGGTGCTGGTCAACCTCGGCCTCATCCACCGCGACAACGAGGTGATCCCGTATTGGGACGGTTGGCTATCTTGGATGCGCCAGCAGGGCTGGCGGCGCTTTGCGTGGTACGTCTGGGATCAGGGGCCGGGGATGCCCGGCGACTGGGCAGGCCGCTTCGCGCCGAGCTTCGAGTTCGTATTCCACTTCAACCGGGAGAGCCGAAAGCCGAACAAGATCGTGCCCTGCAAACACGCAGGCCAGGAATCCCACCTGCGCGCCGACGGGTCGTCCACGGCAATGCGCGGTAAGGATGGCGAGGTGGGCGGCTGGACACACAAGGGGCTGCCGACGCAAGACACCCGCATCCCCGACTCTGTGATCCGCGTGATGCGCCACAAGGGCAAGATCGGGCAGGACATCGACCACCCGGCCGTGTTCCCAGTGGCGCTGCCGGAGTTCGTCATCGAGGCTTACACGGACGCGGGCGACATCGTGTTTGAGCCCTTCGGCGGCAGCGGCACGACGATGCTGGCCGCCGAGCGCACCGGTCGGATCTGCTGCAGCGTGGAGATCGCCCCGCAGTACGTGGACGTGGCCATCAAGCGCTTCCAGCAGAACCACCCCGGTGTGCCGGTCACGCTGCTGGCAACAGGCCAATCGTTCGAACAGGTCGCCGCCGAACGCGTCGCCACCTCTGATGCCGAGGTGATGGCATGAACTGGCTGGCCGACAAGATCGAACAGTGGCCGACCGCCAAGTTGCTGCCCTACGCCCACAACGCGCGCACCCATTCCCAGGAACAGGTGGCGCAGATCGCCGCCAGCATTGCGGAGTTTGGATTCACCAATCCGATCCTGGCGGGCAGCGACGGCATCATCGTCGCTGGCCACGGTCGTCTCGCCGCCGCCCAGAAGCTGGGTCTGGAACGGGTACCGGTGGTCGTGCTCGATCACCTGACGTCGACCCAGCGCCGTGCCCTGGTCATCGCGGACAACCGCATCGCGGAGAACGCGGGCTGGGACGATGCGATGCTGAGGATCGAACTGGAAGCCTTGCAACTCGAAGGCTTCGACCTGGACATCACCGGCTTCGACGCCGACGCGCTGGCCGAACTGATCGCGGGCGACGAGCCGGACAACGAAGGCCAGACCGATGAGGATGCAGTGCCCGAGGTCAGCGAGACGCCCATCTCGCGTCCGGGCGACGTCTGGATCATGGGCCAGCACCGGCTGCTGTGTGGCGACTCGACCGTGGCCGAGAGCTACGAGCGGTTGATGCAGGGCGACCTGGCGGACATGGTCTTCACCGACCCGCCGTATAACGTGAACTACGCCAACAGCGCCAAGGACAAGATGCGCGGCAAGGATCGCGCGATCCTGAACGACAACCTGGGGGACGGCTTCTACGACTTCCTGCTGGCAGCGCTGACGCCCACCGTCAGGCATTGCCGGGGCGGTATCTATGTGGCGATGTCCTCCAGCGAACTGGATGTGCTGCAGGCCGCCTTCCGCGCCGCCGGTGGCAAATGGTCGACCTTCATCATCTGGGCCAAGAACACCTTCACCCTAGGGCGCGCCGACTACCAGCGCCAGTACGAGCCGATCCTCTACGGATGGCCCGAGGGGGCGACACGCCACTGGTGTGGTGACCGCGACCAGGGGGATGTCTGGAGCATCAAGAAGCCGCAGAAGAACGATCTGCATCCGACCATGAAACCGGTCGAGCTGGTCGAGCGGGCGATCCGCAATTCGAGCCGCCCGGGCAACGTGGTGCTCGACCCGTTCGGTGGCTCTGGAACCACGCTGATTGCTGCCGAGAAGTCAGGCCGCTCTGCGCGACTGATCGAACTCGACCCGAAGTACGTGGACGTGATCGTGCGTCGGTGGGAGGACTTCACCGGGAAGCAGGCCACCCGCGAGGCGGATGGCGCGTTGCTTGATCAGGCGGCGAGCGACTCGTCGACGATCTCGCAGTGAATCACGAAGCCCGTCAGGTAAGGCAGGCCGCGCGGGATGCCGTATTGCTTGCTGGTCTGGCTGCCAATCGTCCAGCCCATCCAGCGTTGGGTGGCTGCGTTGATCGCGTCCGCCAGGGCCTTGCCTTCGTAAAGCCCGTTCTGGACGTCGTCGGCAAAGTGGCGTCCGTGGCGGCTGTCGAGGAAGACCCGTACCGATTCGAGGGGCTGGCCGGTGGCGTCCGAGATGGCGGTCATCGCCAGGGGCCATGCGGCGCTGGCGTGTTCGTTCATCGTGCCCCAAAAGCCCCAGGCTTCGTTCTGGGTGGCGGGGATCTGCGTGGTGGTGTTCATCTCTGGCTCCTTCGGGTTGATCGTTGCGACACCCGTAGTAACGCGCTGTTCGATTGAGAAGCCAAGCGCCGCTTGGCCTCTTTCTCGATCATTCTGATCAGGCGATGCGGTACACCCGCTCGCCGCCCTGCGGCTTGTCCGACACGATGGTCAGGCCCAGCTTCTTCTTGAAGGCCCCGGCAAAGGTGCCGCGCACCGTGTGTGCCTGCCAACCGGTGGCGGTGCAGATCTGGCTGATGGTTGCGCCTTCGGGGCGTTGCAGCATCCGGATCACTTCGGCTTGCTTGCTGTTGTCGCGGGTGCGCGGCTTGGCCCACGTTGCTTCGGCGGCGTTTACGGCGGCTTCCAGTTCGGGATCGCTCGCGGCGGCTGACGCGCCTTCAGCGTTGGCGATGATCTGGTCGAGATTGGCTTCGAATTGCCCGATGCCCGTCTTGTTCACGCTGGGACGCGGCATTCCCAGGGCGTCGTAGCCCTCGGCGGCGACGCGCCAGCCCTCGCCATCGGGCGTGATCAGGGCGCGTTTGAACATCCCGTCGAGCACTTTCTGGCGGGCACCGCCTTTGATGTGCTCGGGAAACCACTCGATCTTGCCGTCGGTGTGGTGGACGGCATAGGCGAGGATGGCGTGTTGGGCCGGGGTCAGTGGGATGGGGGACATGTCTTGCTCCTTTGCAAGGGTTGATCGGGTGACGTGATGAACGCGCTGTTC